>JADJXO010000003.1:300000-488902 GCA_016715825.1 Nitrospira sp.
ACCCCTTGACGGATTTCTTCCACAGCAATATTCTGTTGTACCGTGCTCCGTTGCGTTCCTAAGCAGGGTGACCGTCATGCAGGGAAAAGACCCGTTCTTGGTACTTCTCGGGGTATTCATTCTGAGTATGACGTGGTTTTTCTGTGGCAAGGGGTCGGTGACGTCATCTTCTCCGGTTGCATTGGAACACCCGGCTGACATTCCTCCATCGGCTCAAAAAATCACGGCCCCACCGACATTGACTCCACCAGTACCGCTGGTGTCCGCACCGGCAGTATTGAAAAAAAAGATCGATGATCTGTTGAGAGAAGATACGATTCAATTCCGAATCAACAGCGCGACCCTTCTGCCGGATGGTAAAGCCGTGCTAAACCGTGTGGCTACCGTGTTACACGAGGACCCAACTGTGGCCTTTGAAGTCGGCGGTCATACAGACAACATTGGGCTGGAGCAGGCGAATTGGGTGCTTTCGGAACAGCGTGCCGAAACCGTCGTCGAGTATCTGATTGCGCAAGGAATCGCCGCTGAACGACTGACCCCGAAAGGGTATGGAGCGTCGCGCCCACTCGTTGAAAGTGCCGCTGCTGAGGGGCACTGGCAAAACCGTAGAATCGAATTTTCCGTCGGAGTAAGGGAGCGCAGCCATGATGTCTGCGCACTGGACCTGCTGGCTCTGGACGGTGTTGGGAGCCGGACTTCTTGGGTGGGGGATCAAGGGAGTGGTGCTGGGAACGGTGATCGACGACAAGCGTCGTGAGATGGAACGCCTCACGAGTAAGGTTGCCATGCTCACCAAGCTTGCCAATCAACCTCCGGAGGTTCGTACGGTTGAGAAGCGGGTAGAGGTGCCGGTCGAACGGGTGGTGATGAAGCGAGTGGAAGTCCCGGTGGAGAGGGTCGTGGATCGGCCGGTCGATAATCCGGAGCATCTCGCTCGGATCAAGGCATTGGAAGGCGAGGTTGCCATGATCGCCGGGTTGCTGGGGCAGATCGCTCAGCTCCAAACCACTTCTTCGCAGGCCGGGGGGGAGAAGAGAATTGAAGGGCGAGTCGTGGTGCCGGTCGACAATCCGGAGCACCTCGCCCGGATCAAGGCGTTAGAAGGCGAAGTGGCCGTCATCGATGATCTTCGTACGCAGATTGCTGAGATCCGGGCCGTGTCGTTGCAGGTCGGTGAGAAGATCGTCGAAAAGCCGATCGAGCCTTCCGCTGAAAAGATCGCCGAAAAGAATGGGCAAGTGTTGGTTAAGAAGATGAAGGAGCACACGGGGAACCTTGACCAAGCTGGTGTCGTGGAGCCGTCGGGTGAGGGAGAAGCCGTCGGTGAGTCGCCCGATGACCTGAAACTCATACGTGGGGTCGGGCCGGCGCTGGAGCGTTTCCTGCGCAAACGGGGCGTCCTCTGGTTCCGTCAGGTGGCGACCTGGAGCCAGGCGGATATCGACAAATTCGAGTTTCTGTTGCCCAACTTTGGGGGACGCATCCAACGAGAAAACTGGGTGCGGAGCGCGCAGGTTGCGCACTACAAGAAGTATAAGCAGTGGCTGGGTGACGGTGAACCCCGAATGAGAGCCTTGAGCCTTCTAGGCAGATCGCTGAGCTTCGGGCCGCATCTTCACCGGCCGGGAGGGGTCGCCAAGACGGGGACCGAGACTCTCACTGAGACGAATGGGGAAGAGTCAATTGAAATGATCAGCCAACCAGCCGGAAATCTTGACCAAGCTGATGTCGTGGAGCCGTCGGGTGAGGAGAAGCCGTCGGTGAGTCGCCTGATGACCTGAAACACATACGTGGGGTCGGGCCGGGATTAGAGCGGTTCTTGCACAAACGAGGCGTCTTCTGGTTCAGTCAGGTGGCGACCTGGAGCCAAGCGGACATCGACAAATTCGAGTTTCTGTTGCCCAACTTTGGGGGCCGCATCCAACGAGAAAACTGGGTGCATAGTGCCAGGGTCGAGTACTACAAGAAGTATCAGCAGTGGCTCGGCGACGGCGAGCCCCCGAGTGCAACGCCGGAGGCACAGTAGGTTTACCCGCCAATCCAAGCAAGTGGAAGAGGCTCAGCCTCCACCGCGAGTCTCGAGTCACTCCTCGACGAATTGAACGCCTGGGGGGTTCTGGGCCAGGCCATCGAGGCGAAGTCGGCCTTTCAGTACTCGGTCTAGGCACATATCTGCCTGAATATCATCCCGCCTGATATTCAGGTCTGCCAGGCTCCTATCTTCGTGCCTCTCTTGTGTCATTTCACAATCAAGCATTTGGTACGGCGTGATCTGTGGCAATGGTAAAATGCACTGAGCCAGGCTAACTCTCTCTTCTCATGGGCTGAGGGCGTCAGGATGAACATCCCAACAATCTGATCCAAAGTATTCATGAAAAATGCAAAGTTAAGCAACGACCTCAAATGATAAATAGGAGTGACCGCCCTTGACGCAGTCAAGTTGGCAGGATGTCCTCTCTCGAGGACTTGGCGAGGCTCTACTTACGCTGACCGTTCTGTTAATTGCATTTCTTGTCTGGCTGCTCCTGAAAAAACTTGGATTCATCGGTGAGTCTATTGTTGATGCGTGGTCACACTGGGATCGGTGGTCGCAGTCCTTATCGCATGGTGTCTTAATCTGGTTGTTAGCCGTAGTGGTCTTAGGTCTATTTGTAATTTTAGACTCTCGCTAAGTTAGTAAGGACCGATATAAAGATGGGAGAGCCAAAAGTAATGGCTTACTTACGATCACAATCGATCACAATGTGCCTGTCCATCAAATGGTGCTACATCCGTTGTTCAATCATGTCAGTTCCGTGAAACTAGGATGGGCAGATCTCTTCAATTTTCTATCCTCATGCCCGTTTGACTCCCTGAAAATCCTTGTGATAGCGTAGCTTATCGAAAATCTTGCGGAGCGACCGGAACAGGAGTCTTTATGAAATTTGTCTGTCTCAATTGCGAAACATACATGAGCCTCGAAAAGGTCGAAAAGCCGGAGGAGGGTTCGCTGGGGGTTTTCTTTGCTTGCCCATCCTGTAGCGCGAAGTTTTCGATGGTGACGAATGCCGGCGAAACGAACATGATGAATTCCTTGGGGTTGAAGCTGAGTCCGAAGGCCGCGCCCGCCGCCTCCATGGAAGGCTTGCAGGCCTGGGAGGAAACGGCCAAAGTGCTTCCACTCCGAAGCCAAGCCCTGCTTCGCCAGCGGTTGCTGCCACCGCGGCCTCACCGGCCAAGGCGCCTGAAAAGGCGAGTGGCTGTCCCTTTTCCGCCATGGTGGCTGAGATGGGCTTGACCAACTCGGGGAAGCCAACCAATGGTGGACCTGCTGAGTTCAGCTGGACTCCCGATGCCAAAGAAAAGCTTGATCGCCTTCCGGCCTTCGTGAAACCGATGGTCCAAAGTAGCGTGGAGGGGTACGCGCGGAAGCAAGGGTTTACCACGATCACCCTGCAAGTGATGGATGATTCCAAAAACTATTCGCCCGAAGGCATGAGCTGGTCACAGGAGGCGGAACAGCGGTTGGAAAATATTCCTGACTTCATCCGCCCGATGGCCCGGAAAGAGGTTGAACGTATGGCCAAGGAACGTGGCGCCTCGACGATTACAGCGCAGGTGATGGACGAGGCCAAAGACAAGTTCATGAAGTTCATGTGATTGCTACATCTTGCTAACGGAAATACACAAGGCCCATCCGGCTGTCTGGATGGGCCTTTCTTCTGTCTGCCCCATCCATGGTTCGTTGGTATGAAGCGGTGGAGTCTTCTGCTCGTTCTATCAATGTTCTCCGTAGCGCTGGTCACTGGGCCGTCCTATGTCGGTGCGCAACCACCCTCGGAACAGCCTCACGTCTTGGTCCCCCCCCCCACGACCGCGACGCATAATGAGCATGGTGAACGTGGTCGCGATGGATGGGAGGGATCAGCTGAAGGGAAGGCCTATTCGGAGTTTAATCATCATCTCGCTGGTATCTTCGACACCTTCTTGGGGCTCGCCGAGTTAGGCAATGCGCTCCAGTACCCGCTTCCCTTCTGGACTAGACTCGTTCTGCCTGCTGCCCTTGGGACCATGGGGGTGTATCTGTTCATCTGGAGCGACCACGATGCATGGCCGATCGGTACCCTCAGCTTTGCAGAATCATTTGGGGGGCAAGATCTGGAGATTATTCAGCACAAATTCTACGGGGTACTTGCGCTGCTCATGGCCGTCGTCGAAGCACTTCGTCGGACGGGCAGGCTTCAGCACCCGGCCTGGGCGGCTCCGTTGATTTTCTCAATTCTCATTGCCGCGCTGCTGTTATTTGTTCATTCGCATGGCGATCATCCAGGCACAGCGAAGATCGAGTTCCATCATGCTGTGTTAGGGACAGTCAGCATGGCTGCGGCATTATCGAAGGGGATGGCCTCCTGGTTCCCAGGTGCTTCCCCACGTACGGTCAAACGATGGGAGGTTGCCTGGGCGGCCTCGGTGACTCTCTTCGGTCTTCTGCTTCTCGTCTATTCTGAATAACGGTTGGTTCCCGTGCACGGGTGTCATTTGACACCTTTCCGAGGCCTGTGCTAGGTCTACCTCATCACGGTTATTACTGCTCTATTTCGCATCTCTAACCAGCCAGGAAAACCAGGTTGGGATAGAGGAGGGACGCATGGGTGGACATAGTCATTGGGCGACAATCAAACGGCACAAAGGGGCCCAAGATGCCAAGCGGGGGAAGATTTTTACCCGCATCATCAGAGAGCTGACGATCGCAGCTCGTGGAGGCGGTGATCCAGACGGCAATCCCCGGCTGCGCCTGGCCATCGCCAAGGCTAAGGAAGCCAATATGCCTGGCGATACGATGAAGAAAGCCATCCAGCGAGGCACAGGGGAACTGCCCGGCGTGGCCTATGAAGAGTTTTCCTTGGAAGGCTATGGCCCAGGAGGGACAGCCGTGCTACTCGAAATCACCAGTGATAACCGGAATCGGACGGTTGCGGAGATCCGAAGTCTGTTCACCAAGAACCATGGGAACATGGCTGAAGCCGGTGCCGTCGCGTGGCAGTTTCAGAAGAAGGGGCTTGTGACGATTGAAACGGGGAAGGTCGAGGAAGATGCCCTACTTTCACTCGCGCTCGACGCCGGAGCGGAAGACGTAAAGGTCGGTGAAAAGAGTTACGAGGTGCTCACGGGTCCGCAAGATTTTGAGGCGGTGAAGAAGGCCCTGGCAGATGCCAATATCGAGACGACGCTTGCTGAAATCACGTATGTCCCACAAAATACCATTCGGTTAGAAGAAAAATCCGCTGAGCAAATGTTGAAGTTGATGGAAATCATGGACGAACATGACGACGTGCAAAAAGTGCATGCCAATTTTGACATTCCAGATGACGTCATGGAAAAAGTCGCTGCGACCGCAGCAGGCTGATCCGCAATTGACTCTTACGATGAGATTTGTCCTCAGATAACGAGACAAGATGATCGCCTTTCTCACGGGGCGGTTGGCATTCAAAGCACCCACCCACCTCACGCTCGATGTGCAGGGGGTCGGGTATGAAGTCCATATTCCACTCAGCACCTATTACGCCCTGCCGAACCTCGGCGATGTCACCGCCCTAAACATTCATACGCATCTTCGTGAGGATGCAATCCAGCTGTTCGGGTTTCTCTCGCAAAGTGAAAAGGAATCGTTTTTGTTGCTGACGAGTGTGTCGGGCATCGGGCCAAAGCTCGCCCTGAGCGTGCTGTCCAGCCTGTCGATGATGGATTTGGTTCATGCCATTCGAACGGAGGATGTCGACAAGCTAGCCACTGTACCCGGTATCGGAAAGAAATCAGCCGGTCGGATTGCGCTGGAATTGAAGGACAAGGTTGACAAGATTCACGGTGCCTACCCCCAGTCTACCGCTGCAGACGCATCAGATGCGGAGGGACCCTATCAGGACGCGTTTTCCGCTCTGATAAACTTAGGCTATCGCGCCCAGGACGTCAAAGATGCCTTGAAGCGTGTGAGGAAGGCCACCGAAGGCCCTCTGGCGTTGAAAGAGCTCATACGCGAAGGCCTCAAGGAACTTTCAAGGGGGTAAGCATGATGCCATTGAACGTAGGAACTATCGCCAAACCTTTCATGTGTGTTCTGGTTGTCGGAGTGACGATCGTGATCACAGCTCCAGAAGGGAGTCTTGCGGAGGAGACTCCGCAACCCAAAAGCATCAGAATGACGTGCGGGAAGTGCCCGGATGGGTATGCGACTACCGGTGTCACGCAGTCTCCCGAGGTTTGCAAAGACGAAGATCCGACGTTGGTGCAATGTGTGCCCTTGGGAGCCAATATGTTGGCGGTCTGCGGGTCGTGCCCGGAGGGGTATGCGGAAATCGGCGGTTCATCAGTTCCTGCGCGCTGTGGAAGCCATGATGGCGGTCGGCTGAGTCAATGTCAGTCTCGTCAGATGGAAAGCAGTTTGCCCGATCCCAATCAAGGGTTTAAGACCTGTCCTCCGGATTGTGGTAGTACGGCTAAGCCTGGACAGGGTGCACTGCCACCTCCCCCAAAGTATCAGCAGATTCAAGAGACCAAAGAATGATGGGTGTGTGATGTCATGACCGATCGACTGGTGACCAGCCGTGCCACTGATGAAGAACGAGGCTTGGAGAATGTGCTCAGGCCTCAGACTCTCGATGAGTATGTGGGCCAAGAAAAAATGAAGGAGTCGCTTCGGATTTGTATCGAAGCAGCTACACAACGGGGCGAGGCGCTCGACCATGCGATCTTTTACGGCCCCCCCGGCCTTGGGAAGACGACCATCGCACACATTATTGCCCGGGAGATGGGAGCCACCTTACGGTCGACCTCCGGGTTGGTCCTCGCCCATGCAGGTGATCTCGCCGCAATTCTGACTAATCTCCAAGCGCATGATGTGCTCTTTATCGATGAGATTCACCGGTTGCCCGCGTCGGTTGAAGAAGCGTTGTATCCGGCGATGGAAGACTTTCAACTGGATTTGGTCATAGGTCAAGGTCCTGCCGCGAGGACGGTGAAGCTCGACCTTCCCCCTTTTACGCTGGTGGGAGCGACGACGCGGGCTGGGTCGCTCACCTCGCCTCTCCGAGATCGATTTGGGTTGGTGTATCGACTGGAATTTTATGAGCCGGCTGAGTTAGAGGCAATCGTCGTAAGATCTGCCGGTGTGCTTGGGGTGAGAATCAATCGCGACGGGGCGGCAGAGATCGCACATCGTGCACGGGGAACCCCACGGATCGTCAATCGGTTGATCAAGCGTATCCGAGACTATGCTCAGGTCAAGGCGGATGGACAGATTACCAAGCAGGTCGCGCAAGAAGGGCTGGCCTGGTTGGGGATCGATGAAGCCGGGTTTGATGACATGGATCGCAAAATTCTCCTGACGATCATAGAGAAGTTCAACGGGGGTCCGGTCGGTGTCGATTCTCTGGCAGCGACGGTCCAGGAAGATAAGGGCACGATCGAGGACGTCTACGAACCCTATCTGATCCAAGCTGGTTTCCTCGATCGGACTGGTCGTGGCCGTCAAGTTACTCGACTCGCCTATGACCATTTCAAACGGTCCTCTCCGTTCCTGATGTAAGCAGGTAGACGAACCGTTTGAACACTTCTCCTACCTAACCTCATCCTTGCCATTGGTTCCGTCGTTCCTGTAGAATTCACCACTTGTCCGTGCGGGACTCCCTTCTCTCGCGAGGGTGAAACTCATCCTCCCGGATCCGGTGCCCGAGTCTAGGATCACCATGCCAAGAGACATGTTGGAATACCGTAAGGAAATCGATAGGATCGATGATGAGATCCTTCGTTTGCTCAATGAGCGGTCAAAGAGTGTCATTGAGATCGGCAAGATCAAGAAAGAAAAGGATGCCGATGCCAATCTCCACATCGCCGGGCGAGAGGCCGAAATCGTTGACCGATTGACCAAACACAATACCGGGCCGTTCCCGAGTGAAGCTATTCGGTCGGTGTATCGAGAAATCATGTCGGCTTCTCTCTCACTGGAGTCGCCACAGAAGGTGGCTTACTTGGGGCCTCGAGCGACGTTTACGCACATGGCCGGCATGCAGAAGTTCGGTTCATCGGTTCAATACGTCCCGGTTCACAGCATCAAAGAAGTGTTCAGCGAGGTCGAGCGAGGTCGAGCCAACTTCGGAGTCGTACCGATCGAAAACACGACGGAAGGTGTCGTCAATCACACGCTCGACATGTTCGTTGATTCTAATTTGTTGATCTATGGTGAAATTCTTCAGGAGGTCTCCCATCACCTTTTGTCCAAGTCTGGGTTGATGGAGGACGTGAAGAAAATCTATTCTCATTCGCATGCCCTTGCCCAATGCCGGAATTGGCTTGAGACAAATCTTCGGCATGTGCCGGCGGTCGAAGTCGCCAGCACGGCACGGGCGGCCGAACTCTGCACCGATGAGCCTGCTTCGGCAGCCATTGCATCGGAATTGGCCGGGCAGCTGTATGGGCTCAAAGTGATTAAATCTCGCATCGAAGATAATCTCAATAATTTCACGCGCTTCCTCATCCTGTCGACGAAGCCTTCGGAACGGACCGGCAAGGATAAAACGTCGTTAATGTTATCGGTCAAGGATAAAGTGGGGGCGCTGTATGACTTACTTCGACCCTTTGCCTCGCATGGAATTAGCATGACCAAGATTGAATCCAGGCCGTCTCAACGAAAGGCATGGGAATACATTTTCTTCGTGGATGTCGAGGGTCATATCAATGAGGAGCGGGTCGGCAGGGCCGTGGAAGAAGTCAAGGGGCGCTGTCTGTTCATGAAAACACTCGGGTCGTACCCCGTTCACACCTGATTATGGGATTAGAGGTCCATCCAGACATCCAGTCGCTCAGTCCGTACGTTCCGGGAAAACCCGTCGAAGAGCTTCAACGGGAACTCGGTCTTACCCGCGTCATCAAGCTGGCCTCAAATGAGAATCCCTTGGGACCTTCACCAAAGGCGATGGCGGCGTTGGACGGTGCTCAAACTACGCTGCATCGATATCCCGACGGCGGGGGAACGCAACTGCGTCAGGCGATTGCCGACCGTTGGAAGGTGGCTGTCGACCAAATCATTTTAGGAAATGGGTCCGATGAGATTCTTGGCCTTTTAGCCAGAACATTTTTGACTCCCGGTGATGAAGCTATCATGGCTGATCACACCTTTGTGATCTACAAGATGGAAGTCACTGCCGTACACGGTAAGCCGGTGGTCGTGCCTCTTGTTGAGTGGACGCACGACCTTGAGTCGATGGCACGAGCCATCACACCTCGAACAAAGCTCCTGTTTCTCTGTAATCCCAACAATCCTACTGGGACGATGATCACGACCGAAGCCGTGGATCGGCTTATGGCTCGAGTGCCGGAGGATGTCATCGTCGTGTTCGATGAAGCCTACTTCGAGTATGTCCGCAATCCCCAATTTCCCGATGCGATGGCGTACGTGAAGCAGGGGCGGAACGTGATCGTGTTGCGGACGTTCTCCAAAATCTATGGGCTTGCAGGATTACGAATCGGCTATGGGGTCGGTACCCCGGAGATCATCGGCTTTCTAAATCGAGTTCGCCCACCGTTTAACGCCAACAGTTTGGCCCAGAAAGCGGCTCTGGCTGCCTTGGGTGATGATGGACATGTGGCCAAGAGCCGAATGGTCAATGCTGCGGGTATGGAGCAGCTGGAACAGGGATTGCGGGCATTGGGAATGACTCCGATTCCGAGCGAGACCAATTTTCTCTATTTTGACGCTCAACGGGACGGCCGATCGGTATTTGACGCCCTGCTTCGGGAAGGGATTATTGTGCGGCACATTGGAGGAACCATGATCCGTGTCACCATCGGTCTGGCTGACGAAAACGATGCCTTTCTCCAAGCATTCAGGAAAGTCTTGAACGGAGCAAGGTAAGCAATAGTGAGGGAATTATGATCATCGTGTTGAAACCGGAAGCCTCGGAAAGCGAGGTCGATCATATTATCGATCGGCTGCGCGATTTAGGGCTGAAATCGCAAATCTCCACTGGTCAGGAACGCACCATCATCGGTGTGATCGGAGACGATCGAATCCTGCACAACCAACCTTTGACCGCACTGCCCGGCGTAGAAAGTGTCCTGCCGATTCTCGCCCCATGGAAACTGGTGAGCCGCGAGTTTAAGAAAGAAGGAACCACGATCGATGTCGGTGGGGTTAAGATCGGAGGCAAGAAAATAGCCATCATGGCAGGGCCTTGTGCGGTCGAGCGTCTTGAGCTCACGGTGGGGATTGCCCACGAAGTGAAAGCTTCCGGAGCCACGATTCTTCGCGGCGGAGCGTATAAGCCCAGAACGTCCCCGTATTCGTTCCAAGGCTTGGGTCGTGAGGGACTCGACTATTTGGTCGAAGCGAAGAAACAGACCGGATTGCCGGTGGTGAGCGAGATTTTGGATACCAGGGACATCGAGCTCTTTCTCGAGAAGGCGGACATCATCCAGGTCGGCGCTCGAAACATGCAGAACTTCGAACTCCTCAAGGAAGTCGGGGCCTATGACAAGCCGGTCCTCCTGAAGCGTGGCCTATCGGCGACCATCAAGGAGTTTCTCCTGTCCGCTGAGTACATCATGTCGCGCGGAAACCAGAACGTCATGTTGTGCGAACGAGGCATCCGCACATTTGAAACGCAATATCGCAATACCCTGGATCTCGCCGCCATTCCGACCCTGAAAGAGCTCTCGCATCTTCCCGTCATCGTTGACCCGAGTCATGCCACCGGGAAGTGGGATCTTGTCGCACCGATGTCCAAAGCTGCGGTCGCGGCTGGGGCTGATGGGCTTCTGATCGAGGTACATTCCAATCCCGAATGTGCGTTGTGCGACGGTGAAGAGTCGATCAAGCCTTCCAAATTCAAAACTCTCATGGGTGACCTCAGAAATATAGCAAAGGCTGTGGGGAGAGAGCTCTAAAAGACGATGGCCGTTCATTTCAGACAGGTCGTGATCATCGGCGTGGGGTTGATCGGTGGATCGCTCGGCATGATCATCCGGCGACAAGGGCTGGCCGATCAGGTCGTCGGCGTCGGTCGGCGTGTTGAAAATTTGAAGACGGCCGTTGGGTTAGGTGCCATCGATCGATATACGGCCGATCCTCAAGAGGCGGTGCGCGGGGCGGATTTGGTCGTCTTAGCGACTCCGGTTGATACGTATGAGCGTCACCTCCAGCAGTGGGCACATTGTCTGAGCGCTGGCGCGATAGTCAGTGATGTTGGGAGCGTGAAGGGCACGCTGGTCGAACGGTCGGAGTCGGTGATGCCGTCGGGGGTGCACTTTGTCGGCGCCCATCCGATTGCTGGAAAAGAAAAGACCGGGGTTGCAGCTGGCTCAGATCAATTGTTCAGAGGCGCACGGTGCATCCTGACCCCCACGAAACGGACCGATCAGAACGCCTTAAGTTGCGTGAGGCAATTGTGGGAAGAGGCCGGCTCTATCGTCTTAACGATGGATCCCTATGTGCACGACCAAATTCTTGGAGCGGTCAGTCACTTGCCGCATGTGGCGGCATTTGCATTGATCAACACCTTGTCTACCCTACGTGATCAGCAGGTTCCTTCTCTGGACCTTGCTGGGCATTCCGGTGGGGGATTACGGGACACCACCAGGATTGCTGCCAGTTCTCCGGAAATGTGGCGAGACATTTTTCTGTGGAATCGAGACAATGTGGTGTCCTATATCGACCGATACACCAGAGCCTTGGAAGAGTTGAAACAACTGATCAAGGCTGGAGATGCAGCCGGGATCGAGAAGCTGCTCGAACGGGCGAAAGGCGAGCGTGAGAAATTGAACACCGCTTCACTGAGTCCTTCATGACATCTTTGACGATTACGCCGGGCAGACCGCTCAAAGGGACGATTTCGGTTCCCGGCGACAAGTCGCTGACCCATCGAGCCATTATGCTCACGGCGCTGGCAGAAGGGACGAGTACGATCTCGGGCTATTGTCAGGGTGAAGATTGTCTCAATACGATGCGGGCCTTTCAGAGTCTTGGGATTCCCATCACCCATACCCCAATGCAATTGACGATCCACGGGAAGGGATTCTGGGGGCTAGCCGAACCCAGCGCCCCGATCGATTGTGGGAATTCGGGAACTGGTATTCGGCTATTGACCGGTCTCTTGGCTGGGCAGGACTTTTTTTCAGTTCTTACAGGTGATGAGTCGATCAGACGGCGTCCGATGGGAAGGGTTGTCAAGCCGCTGCGTGAAATGGGAGCGGTCATTGGGGGCCGCAAGGGTGGGGAGCTGGCTCCGCTGGCCATTACCGGCTCGGGACTTCACGGGATCGACTACACGTCGGCGGTGGCGAGCGCACAGATGAAGTCGTCGATCCTTCTTGCCGGGCTTTATGCGGACGGGAAGACCCGCTACATGGAGCCGAGTTTGTCGAGAGATCATACGGAACGGATGTTCCAGTTCTTTGGGATTCCCCTCAGGAGAGAAGAAGAGACGTTGGTTCTGCAAGGGCGACCATCCGTCGGATGGCATGGTGTCGATATTACGATCCCTGGAGATTTTTCTGCCGCGGCCTTTTTCATCGTCGGCGCGACGATCGTGCCGGGTTCGGATGTCACTATTCGCCATGTTGGGATGAATCCCACTCGGACTGGATTGATGGACGTTATGAAAAAGATGGGCGCTGATATTGAGGTGCTGGCCCTGCGAGAAGAGGCAGGTGAGCCCGTCGGAGATCTTCGTATAAAATCTGCTCCGCTGAAGGGGGTGGTCATCGGGTCCGAACTGATTCCAAAAGCGATCGATGAATTTCCCGTGCTATGTGTGGCGGCAGCGGTGGCGGATGGAGAGACGGTGATTTCCGGAGCCGAAGAACTACGGGTGAAAGAGAGTGATCGGATCGCAACGATGAGCAGCGAACTGCGAGCCATGGGGGCTCAGATAGAAGAGCGTCCGGATGGCATGTTCATCCGAGGGGTGGGGCAAGGTGGAGAAAATGGCTGCCTCATGGCTACGAGCTCAGCGCAGAGCCATGGAGACCATCGAGTGGCCATGTCTCTTGCGATCGGCGGTCTTACAGCGGAGCGAAGCATGATGATTGACGACGCGGGTTGTGTGAACACGTCGTTTCCCAACTTTGAAGAGACTCTTGCTCAACTCGTGAGTGTGCGGTGACCGGTTGGTGTAGTGCGGACAAACGGGTGGTTTGTGATCGTCGCAATTGATGGACCAGCTGGGGTGGGTAAGAGTACGGTGGCCAAACTATTGGCGGCTCGTTTAGGGTGTCTCTATCTTGATACAGGGGCATTGTACCGTGCAGTCGCATGGAAAGTGTTGCAATCAGGCATCCACCCGACGGACCATGAACAGGTGGTGAAGCTCTTGCCGTCGACCTCGCTTCACATGGAATTCCAAGGGGGAATGGTGTACGTGCTGATCGATGGTAATCAGGTTGCGGAGGATCTCCGTACCCCAGGAGTGACCGCAGCGGCCTCTCTCGTATCCGCCATTCCGGGAGTCCGCGAGTGGTTGTTGCCGATTCAGCGCCAAATCGGTGAGCGAGGTTCCGTGGTTGCCGAGGGGCGCGATGTCGGTACGAGAGTATTCCCGACTGCGCCGTATAAGTTTTTCTTGGATGCGGATGCCACTGTTCGAGTGGAGAGACGGCATCGTGAACTTGTGGCTGCGGGTCGAGGAGGGGCGATTGAAACGACGCATCAGGATCTATCGGCCCGTGATCAGCGAGACCGGACTCGTCCGATTGACCCGCTCGTTCCAGCACCTGACGCACGCCTGATCGATACCTCTTTGCTGAGCCCTGAACAGGTTGTGGAGGAAATGATGGCAGTCGTGTCGACCGAGTTGTGAGCGGGATCATCTACGGATTCTTGTGGGTGTTGGTCAGGGTCATCGGATGGTTGTGCTTCCGGTATCGAGTTGAAGGGCAGGTTCCTCGCACCGGAGGGTTGCTGATCGCCGCGAATCATGCCAGCTACCTCGATATCCCCCTACTTGGATGTGGGTTGAATCGAAGAGCCTGGTACTTGGGACGGAATGATTTGTTTCCGATCCCAGTGTTGAACGGCGTAGTGCAGGCATTGGGATGGATTCCGGTTCGGCTCGGTCGTCTTGATCGAGAGGCGTTTGGCAAGGCGATTAACCTCATTCGGGCGGGAAAAGTCGTGGTCATTTTTCCTGAAGGTCGGCGTAGTCATGATGGTCACCTGCGAGAGCCAAAGGCGGGTATTGGAGTCATTGTGTCGCAGACCGGCTGCCCGGTCGTGCCGGTGTACCTGAAGGGGACGTTTGACGTTCTTCCGCCTGGTGCGTTCTGGCCGCGGTTACGTCCAGTGACGGTACGATTTGGAGATCCCATTCAGTTCAACGTGGAGAAACCACAAGAGAGGGCAGCCACTAAACAGTTTTATCAACAGGTCAGCCGGACGGTGATCGAACAGATTGCAGCCCTAGGTCAGGTTCCCGTTCCTAAAGGCAAGGACAATCTTGATGTCGGTCCGTCAGATAGGCAGACTGCCGAGGCTCACAATGCTGAGTGAGGTCGGCACTTTCACCATCAGCACCCGACAACAGTCGGAAGAGTAGGACGTTCATATGGGGACGGTATCCAACAGCAGTGACGCTCAGTTAGACCGTGACGCATTGGCCGCATTGTACGAGGAAACCTTCCGGAACTTAGAGGAAGGTACGATTACCGAGGGGCGTGTGGTAGCCCAGACCAAGGATAAGGTCGTCGTCGATATCGGCTACAAATCCGAGGGTATGATCCCTCGTGATCATTTTTCGTCTGAGGAACTTGAAAACCTTAAGATCGGTGATCGCCTGCAGGTCTATATCGAGGAATGTGAAGATGCGGACGGCAATCTCGTCCTTTCCAAAGAAAAAGCGGACAAGATGAAGATTTGGGAAGAACTCGAGACGCTCTATAAAGATGAAAAGAGCATCGAGGGAAAGATTGTGTCACGTATCAAGGGCGGCATGATGGTCGATATCGGTGTCAAAGCGTTCCTGCCGGGATCACAGATCGATTTGCATCCGGTGCGAGACTTAGATGGCCTTGTCGGAAAGGTCTTTCCCTTAAAGATTATCAAGATCAACCATCGGCGAGGAAATGTCGTGGTCTCGCGTCGGGTACTCCTTGAGGAAACAAGGGATAAAAAGCGGCAGACGACGTTGGCGACCCTGAAAGAAGGCCAGTTGATTCAAGGGACGGTCAAGAACATTACCGATTATGGGTCATTCATTGACCTGGGTGGGATCGACGGATTGCTGCACATCACCGACATGTCCTGGGGTCGAGTGGGCCATCCCTCAGAACTGTTTACGGTGGGAGACAAGGTTGAGGTAGCCGTCTTGAAGTACGATCGAGAAACAGGTCGAATTTCTCTAGGCCTCAAGCAAAAGACCGCAGATCCTTGGACAAATGTGGCCGGTAAATATCCTATAGGTACAAGGGTTCGCGGGCGTGTGGTCAGCTTGACGGATTATGGGGCATTTGTGGAGCTCGAACCAGGCGTCGAGGGGTTAGTGCATGTCTCGGAAATGTCATGGACACACGAGGTTCGACACCCGTCGAGAGTGGTGTCGGTTGGTGATCAGGTCGAAGCGGCGGTATTGAATGTCGATCCGGCCAGCCGGAAAATTTCATTGGGTATGAAACAAACGGCCCCCAATCCGTGGGATATGATCGAGAGCAAATATCCAACCGGAACGCGTATCGAAGGCAAGGTGAAGAGCTTGACGGACTTCGGTGCCTTTATAGGACTCGAAGAAGGCATCGACGGTCTTATCCATATCTCCGACATGTCCTGGACGAAGCACATCAAACATCCTTCGGAGCTCTTTAAAAAAGGGCAAAAAGTGGAAGCGATGGTGTTACGGATCGACAAAGAGAAAGAACGGCTGTCGCTCGGCTACAAGCAATTGGTGCGTGACCCATGGGATGAAGCGATTCCATCGCGATATCATATTGGCGATTCAGTGGTCGGCAAGGTGGCAAAGGTTGCCGATTTTGGGATTTTCATCGAGCTGGAAGGCGGAGTTGAGGGGTTGATTCATACGAGCGAATCCGGCCTGGAACCTTCCGCGAAGCTCGAAGAAAAGTTTAAGTTGCAAGACGATGTCACGGCGAAGATAATCAAAGTCGATCGAGAAGAACGCAAGATCGCCCTCAGTCTTCGGGATCATCAGCTTGATTCGGAGCGCAAGCAGGTCGAGGACTATCATTCATCTCAAGGGGAGCTTGATCAAAGCCTCGGCCGTGCCGTAAGGGAGAGTCGAAAACGAGCACAAGCGGAAGATCAAGACTAGCCGGGACCTGTCAGCCCAAACTGGTTGTGTGTCATGGTGGATAACGTAGCACAGGCCGAACGTCCTCAAAAACGCCACGTGTTTCGTAAGGTGCTGTGGCTGGTGGCAGGGATCATGGGGACTGTCATGTTGGTGAATCTCTTTTTCCCGGACGTCGATCTGTCCACGGAGGATCGGATCGCGTTGATTCGGATTGAGGGCGTGATTGTGGATTCACAGGCTACGGTCGGGGAGCTCAAGAAATTTGGTGAGAACCCTTCGATCAAGGCGATCGTCCTCCGTATCGATAGTCCGGGAGGCGGCGTGGTTCCGTCGCAAGAGATTCACGATGCGGTCAAGCGAGTACGGAACAAGAGCAATAAGGCGGTGATTGCCTCCATGGGGAGTGTCGCCGCCTCGGGAGGATATTATATTGCGGCCGCCACGGATCGAATCGTGGCGAATCCAGGAACCCTCACGGGGAGTATCGGGGTCATCATGGAAACGGCCAACCTGGAAGGTTTACTACAGAAAATCGGCGTCGAGGGTGTCATCATCAAAAGTGGGAAGTACAAGGATGTGGGCTCTCCTCTTCGAAAGATGAACGCGGAAGAAAGAGGGCTGCTACAAGCCGTGATGGATGACGTTCATAAACAGTTTATCGAGGCTGTGGCTGAAGGCCGCTCGATGGAACTTCGGGCGGCTCAAGTATTGGCTGATGGCCGTATCTTCACCGGTCGCCAAGCGAAGGAAGCGAAGTTGGTCGACGAATTGGGGGACTTGGAGGATGCCATTCAGTTGGCCGCGGAGGTAGTCGGAATTGAGGGAGAACCGAAAGTCGTCGAACCTCGGCGACGATTTTCTCTTCGGGAACTCCTCGATTCCAAGCTCAGCATGGTGTGGCCTAAGTTGGATGTGCAGCCGGGTGTGAATTTGAAATACCTCATGGCGTTTTAGTCGCGCGGAGACGGGGCAGTTTCACCCTAGCGGAGGGAGAGTGGATATGACCAAGGCGCAGATTATCGAGCGAGTCTCTGAGCAAGTCACCACTTTGACAAAGCGGCAGGCGGAAGTGGTCGTCAACACGATTTTTGATTGCGTGCGGGACTCGCTGAAAAACGGGGACAAGACCGAAATTCGAGGGTTCGGCAGTTTTCGTCTCCGGGCGCGGCGAATGAAAGAGGGACGAAACCCCAAGACCGGAGAGACGGTAGCAGTGCCGGCCAAGCGGGTCCCATTTTTTAAGGCCGGTAAAGAGTTGAAAGAATTACTCAATCAATAACGAGAGTAACTCATTGGAAAAGGGTTCACGCTGATGTCGGATGGACAGGAGTCTGCGGCTACAGAAATTCGCTGGACTGAAGGTGCGCTCAAGCGGATGGAACGCGCTCCGATCTTTCTGCGCAGCATGGTGCGCCGTCTGGCTGAGAAAAAAGCGCGAGAACTTGGCTATGAGGCGATCACGGAAGAAATTCTGGAACAGTTTAAAGACCAAATGATGGGGCGTATGGGAGGGGAAGCGGGTATGGCATTGGCCGTCGAAGAGATGGCTGATGGTCGCCTTCCATGGACCGCAGCGGCCAAGGAACGGTTGGCCACAGTCCCTGAATTCATGCGCGCAATGATCAAACAGATTACAGAGGAGATTGCGAAAGAGCGGGGCCATCTCGAGGTGAACGTCGAATTGTTTGAGAAGGTTGAAGCGCTGGGAGATCTTCATGACGATGGCGGGCCCGCAATGGAATGGACTGAGGGTGCCCTTGTATTGCTCGAAGAGAAAGTGAGGGAATCACCTCCCATTGCCTTAGAATTTGTGACAGATATGCTCAGGCGTGACACCGAGGATCTTGCCAGGGAACGGCACCTGACACGCATTGACGAATCGGCCTTGCGGGACTTATGGGATGCGCCTCAAACACGAGTTGCCTGGTCCGATGAAGCGTGGAAGCGGCTCCAGACCTCTCCGGATTTTGTGCGAAGTGGAATCAGAAAAGCCGCTGAGCGGAGAGCCCGAAAACTTGGATTGCAGGAAATTGACGCCGATCATCTGACCACTTTTCGAAACCAGGCCATGATGAAAGCCGTCAAGCGTATCCGCTCCTTCGGCTATCAGGAGTTGACCTTCGATGCCTTTCAGACAGCTCTCCAGAAAACAAAGCGCCTACAGGGAAATGATCAGGCGGAAAAGCGTCTCCAGGAAATCCGAAGCCACTTTGCCGACCCTTCGACCAAGAAGCCAGACGGGGGGACGTTGGGAGCTGAACTCATGGATCGATTTCGCAAGTACCTCAAAGGCGAAGGAACCCTCTAATCGGTCGATCCTGTACTGAGACTTCGCCCATCAAGTCCTGTATTGAGAACAACGCCCCAACGTTGAACTGAGTGTTAGTGGCTGGCAACCTGCTGTGGCCAGAATTTGTGCCGAATCTGAGGAAGCGGATCGTTGTCAAAGTTTGGAATATCGTAGAGACAACGATCAATTGTGGCGACCTCATCCTCGGTCAATCCGACCGTCACCTTCTTTTTCCAGAACTGATCGAGTGTAAAGTAGTCACCCGACTTTGGTTTTTCGGCTAATAGCTCCTGCATCTTCTTGAAACCCGGCGTGTCGACGCCAGGTACTCGCCCCTTATTCCTCTCGAGGCACCAGTAAAGGACTTCTGCGATTCCATACATGGTAATGTCGACGTTCAGGATATTGCTCATGATTTTCCTCCAGAAAATAACATGCCATCATAGCGCAAGCGTGGACCGAAATTCAAAGCCTGATATCACATCCTCATCCGTTGCGAGGGGGAAGGGTGTATTTGTATACTGTGCACCTCATTTGAATTGCTCGTAGTCTCGACATCATAAGGAATTAGGAATGGCGAATAAGTGCAACAATTCGTGAAAATACGATTCAGTTCGGTCGGTATCCTAGCCCGTGTTGCGTCACTCTGTCTTCTATTCGGTAGTAGCCCTTGGGCTTGCTCCAAGTCCGAACCCTACAACCCTCCAGACCCCTTTTATTATTTTGCAAGCTACAAGGTCGGCAAGAATCCAACCAGCGTGACAACTGGGGACTTCAACCAAGACTCATTCACGGATCTCGTCACCACGAACATCTCCAGCAATACCATATCGATATTGCTCGGCAATGGTGACGGTACGTTTAAAGATCAAATTCAGGTTCATGTTTGCCAGGAGCCACGTGCCCTTGCGATGGGTGACTTCAACGAAGATGCGCATGACGATGTCGCCCTGGCGTGCTCAGGTGGCGATGAAATTACGCTGCTCTTGGGTCACGGGAACGGGAGATTCGAAGAAGGTCAACGGTATCCAGTCCATCGAACGCCGATTGCTCTGGCAACGGGCGACATTAACGGGGATGGGCATGCCGATCTTGTGGTGGCGTTACGCAACGACAAGGTCAAAGTGTTTCTCGGGAGCGGAACCGGTGAATTTCGTCACGGTGTTCAGTACGAACATGGAGATACCCCGACATCTGTGGCGCTGGCAGATCTCAATGCCGATGGGAAGCAGGATTTGGTTGTGACAAATGGTGGACCCATGTCGAATGCCGTTTCCATTTGGGTCGGCAACGGGGATGGCTCCTTTAGAGACCCCAAGGATTACCGGACCGGGCATCGTCCCCTCGGCGTGAGCTTAGCGGACTTTAATAACGATCATCATGGCGATCTCCTTGTGATTAATGGGGAAAAGGACTGCTTTACGACGTTCCTTGGCAATGGCAATGCAACCTTTCGACCAGGTAAAGATTCCGGTGCGGATGCGGGTCCAAATTTCGGCCTCGCTCGGGACTTCAATGGCGATCATTTAGTGGACGTGGCGATTGTGAATCTTCAGTCCAATGATCTCTCCATTGTGTTTGGGAAAGGCGATGGTACCTTTCACTACCCGCCACGAAATTACCGAACCAAGGCTGGCCCGTTTGCCCTGTCCTTCTTTCGTGTGACAACCGCCGGCGAGGAGGAGCCAGGTCTGGCCATCGCCGACAATGGGAGTGGAAGCGTCTCAATTTTTCTCCACAAAGGGATCAGAGCGGTGGTAAAGGCGCAGGCTCAAGACTAGGCAGGGAGGGATCGCCGACTATTCTTGACAGCCTCTGGGGCCTTCGCTAGATTTGCTGTGTGCATACGTGAGCAGAGAGATAGGCTCAAAGATGGCGCTTCGTTCATTTGCATGGTGGTTCATGATTGGGGCCCTAATGACCCTTTCCGTTCTGATGGTCCAAGGCGGGGTACGCGATTTATGGGAAGGGACCCAACCTGCTGGAGGGACGAATGTCTTTGTGTATTTCGGCACCACGTTGATTGGAGGAGGCTTACTGGCCGGGTGTGTTGCATTAATCATGAACCGTCTGCGATAGCCTAACGAGAGTGAGACATGTATGCAGTGTTTGAAGTGCAGAGGCTTCATGATGGTGGAACGCCACTATACCCTCATCAACAAGAGAATCTACGCTCGCTGCCTCAATTGTGGATTTTGGATTGACCTCGCAGACCTCCTTCGGTTTTTTCACAAGGTTATCGATAGCGGACGAAAAGGCGATAAGGTAGGGGAGTCCTTTACCTTCTAAGCGATAGGTGGTTGGTCGTGGGATGGAAGGACTACCGGTCTTGTCGTCGGCTGCCACGGTGCCGATTCGGTGTCCACCTCGGTCTGCTTACCATCTTCTCCATCACGCTGTGTGGTCTGTCTGTCTTTCCCGCCTTGGGGAAAGAGATCACTTCAAAGAGAGTGACCAGTCCATCCGGCTCCCATGTCCCCAAAGCGCTTCATTGGAAACGGATCCCGGCTCACAGCATTCTCCTGAAAGAGTTGAACTCTGGACGGGTTCTCTATCAACACGCCATCGGAAAACGTCTCTCCCCTGCCAGCTTGACCAAGATCATGTCGGCCCTCATTATTCTTGAAAATGGGCGGCTTGATGATCTGGTTACGGTCAGCAAGAATGCGGCCCGTGCTCCTAAGACTCGCCTTCGCTTGAAAGTTGGAGAGGTGTATCGACTGAAGGATTTACTGAAGGCCATGATGATGGTGTCTGCCAATGATGCCTGTCTGGCGGCGATAGAGCATGTGGGTGGCAACGAGGAGCAATTCGTGAAGTTGATGAACGCCAAGGCAACCACGCTTGGACTCGGCGATACGCATTTTAGCAATGGCTGTGGTTTTGATGGGGCGACTCACTACTCGACGGCCGAGGATCTTGCAACGCTAAGCGAAGTCGCGATGCGGAACGCCGTGTTTCGTGAGCTGGTGCGAGAAGAGCGTGGGCTTATCACAGCGGTGAATGGATACCGTGCTTATGTTCTCCACAATACCAATCGCCTTCTTGGCCGTATTCCAGGCGTCGAAGGGGTGAAAACTGGATTTACGGCGAAGGCCGGACGATGCTTAATCGCCAGGGTATCTCAAAATGACCGTGATCTGCTTCTCGTCATCCTCAATTCTAACCGCAGATGGAATACCGCCAAGAGCTTGATAGATTACGGCTTCCACTTCACCGAAGCCAATCCCTAAGCATCGTTGTTTGGTTATGTAGGGTCATCGAGGATGTTCATCCAGGATAAACGATTCTGGAAGAGATGGGCAGAAAACAGACAGGATGCCGGGTATGGTGCTCTCCCCACCGGCATTCGTGTCGTGGATGAAAATCTACAGCGGGGGGTTAACGGGGTTGGGCGAACTCGATGTTGACATCCTTGCCGAGATAATTTACTTGGAACCCCTGCTTGTCATAAGCCAGGATCGCACCCATCACGTTCTCATCGCCGTACTCTTCTTTCCCTAACAATTTTCGGATCTCTTCTGGGTTTTCGCTATTTAGCACGTGCCGGAACACCCCTCTGGTTTTGAAAGCAAATCGATTGTTGATGAAGAGGAGATCAACCTTGCCGTCCTGGATTCGCACTCCGGCCATCGGCCCGGTTGGTTTCCGTTGGTCAAGCAGGAAAATAAACGTGGCTTCCTGTTCCGCCCGAATCCCAGAAATTGGTTCATTCACGAGGGAATCGACCGCCTTGCTTTCCGGATCGCCGAGCCTGACGCCAAAAAGGGAGACCTCGGCGCTAGAAATACTCTGTGGTTCGGTGACCTCAGTTTGGCTCAATTCATATGGTTCGGCGTAAACCGAAGACCATAAGATGAGAAGGCCTATGAAGGCGACGACTACCATCCTGGACAAATTCTTTTTCATAACATGTCCGTTGTTCTATTCGATAGGATCAAAAAATCTATTCGAATTGCCATGAGTGGGATAGGCATGCAAAGCGAACGTTATTCTAGCGAATCAAGTCCAGAATCCGCAAGGAACGGCCGCAGTCGGAGGAATCCCGTCGAGCATGTTGAGGCAGATTGAAGGGACTGGCGGCTCATGGTGAGGATGATCTGTTCAGCAACAGTTCACCTAACGCGCGAAGACGATAAAAGTAAGGCAAGCAATCAGTCTCAAGCTCCGCCGTCAAATCATCGAGATCGTGTAAGCAATCCTTCACGATGCCGAGCCGCTGATCGTCAAGACCATCAGCGCTCTCTAGGTAATACACGACACAGCCGCTGATGACGGTATCAAGTGTCATCAATTCCCCTTCATGTGGACTTGAGAGCCGTGGCCAGTCGGTTGAGCGGTGTTGTTCCCACGCGGTTTCGATCGCCCGTCGTGTCATATGAAGCTCCTTCGGCCTCCCGCCAACCCTCACCCTAACGTACAAATGAGCTGTGAGGCAAGAATCAGAGGCATCCGTTAAGATCGAGTGGGCTCCGAACGGAAGGGCAAGTTATGGGTACAATCCGCGCTGTAGATGGGCTTGCGCGACCTGGTCAATCCCACTCATGAGCGCCGCCATGCGCATTGAAACCTGGTGTTCTGTTGAAAAGTGAAGGGTGCGGTCAAAGGCGGAGGTGATGATCGCCTGCAGCCGATTCTGAATATCGGTTGCGCTCCAGAAAAAACGTTGAAGATCCTGAACCCATTCAAAATAGGAAACAATAACCCCGCCTGAATTTGCCAAGATATCCGGGATCACAAATACCCCTTTCTCTGCCAGAATGTGATCGGCCTCCAGTGTCGTTGGTCCGTTGGCTCCTTCGGAGAGGATTCGGCACCTCAGGGCATTCGCGTTGCGATCCGTGATCTGTTCGGATAGGGCAGCGGGAACCAGCACGGTGCACTCCAATTGCAGGAGTTCGTCGTTCGTGATTCTGTCCCCAAGTCTCGTTTCATGGAGAGGCTGATGGGGATCGCGGCGGAGAAGACGCGCAATGTCCAACCCTTGCTCGTTGTAGATCCCGCCATGCACATCGCTCACGGCAATCACGCGTGCGCCTTGCTCGTGCATGATACGCGCGGTATGCGAGCCCACGTTCCCGAACCCTTGAATGGCCACGGTCGCGTTTTCCAGCGACAGCTTCAAATGACGGAGGGCTTCCAACGTGACATAGACGACTCCGCGTCCTGTTGCTTCTTCACGACCCAGACTGCCACCGAGAGCGAGCGGTTTCCCGGTGACGACACCGGGCACGGCATAGCCGACTTGCTGGCTGTAGGTGTCCATCATCCAGGCCATCACTTGGGCATCGGTACCCACATCCGGGGCCGGCACGTCCTTATCCGGCCCGATCAGGGGGAAAATTTCTGCGATATAGCGTCTGGTCAACCGCTGCAGTTCACCGGAGGATAGACTCTTGGGTGCGACTTGGATTCCGCCTTTCGCTCCGCCATACGGTAAGCCGGCGAGCGCACATTTCCATGTCATCCACATGGCCAGGGCCGCCACTTCGCCAAGATTGACATCAGGGTGATACCGTACTCCACCCTTCGAAGGGCCGCGTGATGAATCATGTTGTACACGGTACCCCGTAAAGACCTCGACATGCCCATCGTCCATAAGGACGGGAAGACTGACGGCGAGGGAGCGCTGTGGGAGCTTCAGGCGTTCGCGGAGATTGGGGTCCAGGTGCATCGCCTCCGCGGCTTGATCGAATTGCGAGACGGCTAAGCGAAACGTCGGCGTCAATAGTTCCCGCATAGAGCTCCTTTAGGACTGGGTTGGACGTATTAATGTTCCTTCATGTCCGGACGTGGTGATCGCGCGTTGGAAGAAAGTACTGCCGCAAACGTCTGGGCAAGTTGCTGCTTGATCATGTCGACGGGGATGGGTCTTTGAGACACCGCAGCCATAGAGGTCACGGAGCAATCGGTCAATCCACATGGGTGAATACGGAGAAACGGCGACACGTCCAGATCAACGTTGAGCGCGACTCCATGAAGTGTCACGCCTCGTTGGATTCGAACACCAACAAAGCCGATCTTCTGCAGCTGAGGCACCAGGACCCATACGCCAGGCCTACCAGCGACGCGAACGCCGGCAAGACCCCAGCATGTAAGTACTCGAATGAGCACCTCTTCGAGCAGCCAAACCAATTGCCTGGCACCTGTGGCATATTGAACCACTTTCAGGATCGGATACAGCACGATCTGTCCTGGGCCATGGAAGGTGATGGACCCGCCGCGGTTCACATGGAGGAGTTCCGCCCCGTTCTCACACAGGGCTGCTGTGTTCCCTCCCCAGTCTGCTGGCCGAGTCCTACGCCCTAACGTATAAACAGGCGAATGCTCAAGAATCAGCAGCGTGTCCGGCTGGCGATCGAGGAGGCGTTCGCTGTGTAGGCGCGACTGTAGGTCCCACGCTGTAAGGTAGGGAACAGGGTCAGGAAATACATGCGCGACAGCCTCCTGGAAGTGAACAGTCTCAAAGGACGAGGGCGTCGTGATCTTGGGACCAATCGGGAAGTGTCTGGAGACAGGTTGATCCATCGGAGATAGGAGTCAGCTGGAAACGCCCACTGTCCTTAATCGCAGATGCGAAATGGCGCTACTGGCGTCGGACAAGAGATACCATTGTTACACAACTTGAGGAATGGAGGAAAGACGAGGTCCGAGGGCACGCAACTTCCCTCGGACCCTGTAGAACGAAGGTGGCTATTTGATAGCGGCAAACAGCTCTTTGATGGCAGGAGTCTTGAGTTTTTTGAGTGCTTTCGCTTCAATCTGGCGGATGCGCTCACGTGTAACGGACAAGTTTTGGCCGACCTGCTCAAGCGTGCTGGCCTCATCATAGCCGATTCCAAATCGGAGCCTGATAACCATTTGCTCTCGAGGCGTCAGGTTGCTAAGGATGTGGTCGAGCTGTTGAGTCAGTTCACCACGGTGCACATGGGCGTCGGGTGGCACAGCCTGCTGATCCGGAATCATATCTCCGAACTGAGTGTCCCCATCACCGATGGGGGTCTCCAATGCGACCGGTTCTTGGAACGCTTGGACCGTTTCGCGGAGCCGTTCCGGCCTCATGCGTAACACATGAGCCACTTCGTCGAGCCGGGCCGGTCGTCCAAACTGTTGGCCCAATCTCCGCGTCACGCGGAGGATTCGATGCGAGGCTTCGGTTTGGTGGACCGGAATGCGAATTGTTCTTGCTTGATCTGCGAGCGCCCGTGTGATCCCTTGGCGTATCCACCACGTCGCATAGGTGCTGAACTTGAATCCTTTCCGATACTGATATCGCTCGGCAGCTTTGATGAGTCCAATATTGCCCTCTTGTACGAGGTCCAACAGGGTCAACCCCCTTCCGGTGTAGCGTTTGGCAACATCGACCACTAGACGAAGATTGCATCGCACGAGTTCGTCTTTGCCCTGCTCCAGCATAACTCTGGCCGACCGAATGTCGTGCAGCAATTCTTTCAGCTGCCTCGCCGTGCCGGTTGGAAGCTTTAAGTCAGGGCTTGCTGACTCCATAACCATCAGCAGCAGTTTCTCGGCGTGGTCTAGGGCCGTAGCTGAAAGCCCGCTTAAGCGTTTGACCGTTTGCAGAGCCTTCACCGTTTCTATGAGCGGTGACGTCCGTTTGGACTTGAGAATGGCCAGCGTGGCCTGACGCAATGCTGTACGGATACGACGTGTTCCCTGATCGACCCGCTTCGCGATGGCGGTCTCTTCTTCTCGAGTCAGGAGACCTCGATCACCAAACGAACGAAAATACAGACCTTCAAGAAGAAACGGGTTCGATCCCTGGCCGGCCCGCATGGCAGCCTGATTCTTCTCGTCTGCGATCGACTCTTCAGCTTCTGTACGCCCAATAATACCGAGCATCCCGCTTGCCTTGGCGTCATCCGCATCCACATCGGCAATGAACGTTTTCTGCATTTCTATTTCGTCAGCGACCCGAAGTTCTTCTTTCATCGTGTCACCCTTTGTATGTAGGTTGAACAGTGCCCTTTGCTATAAGAGCCCATTTCGACCGAAAAGATTCTATTTAGTCCGACTGTTATTGATGATTGTACAAAGCAAAACGGATGCTCAGCTAAAGATGAGAAACAGCAAGCAGGATCATCTCGAAAAATCAGAAAGATTAGACAAGACTAATGAGAAAGTTTAGGGAAGACTGTCGCACTTATGCGGCATCTCTGTGTGATTGACGCAAGCGGTTCAACAGAAATACTACACTACTTGGAAAAGAGTCCCTTTATGAAAGGGCCAAGTGTATCAACCGGGATGGGGAAGATCGTGGTCGAGTTCTTCTCTCCCGCAATCTCGACAAGTGTTTGGAGATATCGTAATTGAAGTGCCGCAGGATTTTGACTAATGACGTCTGCCGCTTCAGCAAGTTTCTGGGCCGCTTGAAACTCACCTTCGGCATGAATGATTTTTGCCCGCCGTTCTCGCTCTGCTTCAGCTTGCCGAGCGATCGCTCGTTGCATGTCCTGAGGAATATCCACATTTTTGACCTCGACCGCGGCGACCTTGACTCCCCAGGGCTCGGTCTGCTGGTCGATGATGCGCTGGAGCTCCGCGTTGATATCGTCACGTTTTGCCAGCAAGTCATCAAGTTGGCTTTGACCCAAGACACTGCGAAGAGTCGTCTGGGCTACCTGTGAGGTGGAATAGAGATAATCCTGTACGGCAAGGACGGCTCGCTGGGGGTCAACCACTCTGAGGAAAATGACGGCGTTGACCTTGACGGAGATGTTGTCTCGTGTGATGACGTCCTGCGACGGAACCTCCATCGTAACGGTTTGGAGATTTACGCGGACCATTTGTTGAAGACCTGGGATTACCAGTCTGATTCCCGGCCCTTTCACTGTTTGAAACTTTCCGAGGACGAACACCACAAGACGTTCGTATTCCATCACCCGTTTGAAGCTCGCATACAGCAGCATACCCAATAGGACTATTGGCAACAGGAGTGACATGATGGCTCCTTCGCTCGGTCAGTGTGATTTGTGAGTGGGCGCTACATGAAGTGTCAGCCCTTCGATCGACATCACTTCTGCAGCCTCGCCTTGACGAATAGGATTTTGGCTGACTGCTTCCCAGATCTCTCCCTGTACGGTTATCTGGCCATGTGGATTCAGATCTGTCTTCGCGATTCCGATTGCCCCGATCATTCCCTCCGCCCCGGTGATCGGCTTCCCGCGGGTGCCCTTGATGGCTATCCAAGCCACGACCCCGACCAGGGCGCCGACTGCCATCACAGTGGGCAACAAGAATGAAAGGGATATCTGCAGAAAAGGAGCGTCGCTCTTGATGAGGAACAGACCGCCCAGCGTCATGGCCGTTACGCCTCCCAAAGCGAGCAACCCGTAGCTTGTGACGGTGATTTCAAGCAGAAGAAACACGACACCGAGTATCACCAGGAGTGCGCCGGCATAGTTCACGGGCAGCGATTGCAGAGAATAGAAAGCCAGAATCAAGCTGATGGCTCCAATGATGCCGGGTAGGATTGCTCCGGGGCTGTAAAGCTCCGCCATAATTCCGATCGTCCCAATGGACATCAGTAGGTAGGCGATATTTGGATCACTCAGTGTCTTGAGCAGCTCAAGACGCGTTCCCATTGGAAACTCTTTGAGGGTCGGAGGATCGCCTGATAGCGTGACTGGTCCATGAGGGAGAACAATCCTTCTGCCCTGCAGATGTTTCAGCAGGCTGGGAATATCCTCGGCGACCAGGTCGATGATGTTGAGTTTCAAGGCTTCTTGTTCCGTCACTGACACACTCTTCCGGACTGCATCCTCAGCCCATGATACATTGCGGCCGCGCTGTTCCGCGAGGCTCTTGAGGTAGGCGACCGAGTCGTTTTCGACTTTTTCCTTCATGGTGTTGTCCAGCTCGCCGCCGCCCATCGCGACTGGATGCGCCGCTCCAATATTGGTGCCCGGTGCCATGGCGGCGACATGAGCGGCCATGGTGAGAAAAACACCTGCTGAGGCAGCACGACCTCCCGAAGGTGAGACGAACACAATGACTGGAAGAGGCGAACCTGTAATATCCTTGATCATCAGCCGCATGGAGGTATCCAACCCTCCGGGGGTGTCGAGTTTCAGGATCAAGGCTTCAGCCCCCGGACGATTGCGCGAAATCGAGCGCATCATGCAGGTATTCCGCTGCAACGGGGTTAATGACCCCTTCGTAGTTCGCGATGACCAGTTCTTTGGCGTGAACAGAGTAGCTAGCGAAGGTTGAGCAAACCACCAAGGCTAGTCCTACGACCGTCTTGGGGAGGACAGAAACTAACGATGTGCTTGATTCTTGATCATCACCAGTCATCGTGAAAAACTTCAATGATGATAGGACGTTAGCGTCCATCAATTACCCTATCAAGGAATGGCACTTGGTTGCAAACTGAGGAACGAACCTCCTAGAATGCCGGTCATGTCGAAACTATCCAGCGGCGACCGGATTCATCTCGTTGATCACAAAAGACGGCAATACGCCCTTACGCTCAAAGCAGGGGAGACCTACCAGTTTAGCGGGCAAAAAATTGCGCATGATGTCCTCATCGGTCGTCCTGATGGCTCCATCGTCACACTGTCTGGCGGGAAGAAGATGGTGGCGCTTCGCCCAACGTTCGGCGACTATGTACTCAAAATGCCGCGCGGGGCACAGGTCCTCTATCCCAAGGATCTTGCGATCATACCCATGTGGGCTGATATCTATCCGGGAGCTCGGGTGTTCGAGGCCGGGACTGGCTCAGGAGCGCTGACCATGGCGCTCTTGCGTGCAGTGGGTCAGGACGGCGTGGTGGTGACCTATGAAGTCAGGGACGACTTCGCGAGCACGGCAGCGGCCAATATCTCGCGGTACATCAACCCAGCGAACTTGATGTCGTTCAGGAAAAGCGCCTATGAGGGCATCGACCTCCTTGATGACCAAATTCCTTTTGACCGAGTGGTCCTCGACCTCCCTGAGCCGTGGCAGGTTGTTCCCCATGCGTCCGGGGTGCTTCGTTCCGGCGGTATCTATCTGAGCTTTGTGCCCACGGTGCCTCAAGTCATGCGAACCGTAGAGGCGCTTGAGCGAGCGACTGTGTTCGGCATGATCGAAACGTTCGAAACGTTGTTGAGAACGTGGGCAGTACAGGGTCGTAGCGTGCGGCCTGATCATCGTATGGTGGCACATTCCGGTTTCATTACGGTCGCGCGGAAGATAGAGCCGGGAGTTCTTGGACCAAAACTTGAGTTAGAAGATTGTGGTGATGAGGGTGTGAATAGGACTGAGGGCACAGAAGAGGATCGGCACATATGAAACGACTAGAGGGGAAGGTTGCTGTAGTGACGGGAGGAAATGCGGGAATCGGTGAAGCGATTGCAAAGCGTTTCGCCGATGAGGGTGCATCGGTTGTGATTACCGGGCGTCGGCAACAGGAATTAGACCATGTTGTGAATGTTATCCGGCTCCACAAGGGAACCGTACTTGGTGTTGCCGGCTCAGTGACGGATGAAGCTCATGTGCAGGATATTATCCGTCGCACGCTCGATAGTTTTGGAAAAATTGATGTGCTCGTCAATAATGCCGGTATCGGGGCCTTTGGAAAGCGGACCCATGAAACCGATGATACCACGTGGGCGAATGTGATCGATGTCAACGTGACAGGTGTGTTCCGGATGACAAGAGCCGTCCTCCCTCAGATGCAGAAGCAGGGGCGCGGGGCCATCATCAATATTTCCTCAGTTGCCAGTTTAGTGGGCCTGTCCGGTTTAGCCGCCTATACGGCATCCAAGGGTGCCCTGGACGCCTTCACCCGGGCGGTGGCAGTCGAATATGCTCAGGAAGGGATTCGATGTAATGTGGTAAATCCTGGCCTCATCGATACACCCATGGCCGCTTCCCTGATGGCAAACCCGGACATGCTCCAGTCCATCCTTGCGCAATACGCGATCCGGCGTCCGGGGAAGCCGGAGGAGGTGGCGAACCTGATTCTCTATCTTGCCTCGGATGAATCGACGTGGGTGACCGGAACGACGTTCCCTATTGATGGAGGTATGACCGTCTGCAAGGGCTAACGGTTTATCCGATCCATCGAGTTGTCTGCATACAACGATGAATATCGATACACAGACGAAATTTTGCGGGGTGATTGGAAATCCGGTCGGGCATTCTCTTTCGCCTGCTATTCACAACGAAGCGTTTCGCAAACTGGGGCTCAATTTTGTCTATCTGGCCTGGCAGGTAGAAGCAATCGGTGATGCGCTGAAGGGACTTCGCGCGTTAGGGAACTTCCGCGGAGCGAGCGTGACGATTCCTCACAAGGTGGCCGCGATACCGTTTCTTGAACATGTGGAAGAGACGGCCCGGCGGATTGGGGCGATCAACACCATCGTTTCCGACAACGGCACCCTCACGGGATATAATACGGACGCCACAGGCGCTCTGCGAGCATTAAGAGAAGGGGGAGCAGTACTCAACGGTCAGAGCGTGATGCTGATCGGATCTGGCGGAGCGGCACGCGCCATCGCATTTGCACTCACGGCGGACTCATCCCTAGCCAAGTTGACAGTATTGGGAATTGACGATGGTGAACGGACGTCGTTGGCTCATGAGCTTCGCTCTCAGGCAGCTGTGACCGTCGAAGATCTTCATCTTGATGAGTCTTCACTTCGCAAGAGCTTGCCTGACACGAACGTGTTGATCCATTCCACCCCTGTCGGGATGTCTCCGAAAGTCGATGCCAGCTGTGTTCCTGCTTCACTTCTGCATCGTGCGCTCACCGTTATGGATATTGTCTACAACCCACTCGAAACTAAACTGTTGAGAGATGCCAAAGCCGTGGGTTGCAAAACGATTCCTGGATTAGAGATGTTTCTCCATCAAGCGGTTGCGCAGTTTGAACTGTGGACCAATCAGAAGGCCCCGGTTGATATCATGCGCGGAGTATTGGAATCTCATTTCCGATGAATGTGGTGCTGATCGGGTATCGAGGGACGGGAAAGAGTAGTGTGGGGAAGGTTTTGGCGGCACGGCTTGATCGTCCTGTTCTGTCGACGGATGCCGAGGTCGTGAGATTGGCGGGCCACACCATTCCTGCAATCGTTGAGCAACACGGATGGGAATATTTTCGCGATCTGGAGTCCAAAGTCTGTCAGGAATTGGCAGGGCAGGACGGACTGATCATCGACACAGGCGGTGGCGCAATCCTTCGATCGCAGAACGTTGACGTGTTAAAGCAGACCGGGAAGTTGTTCTGGCTGACTGCCTCGGTCGAAACCATTGCCAAGCGAATCGGGTCGGATACGCAAAGACCCTCACTCACCGGAACCAAGTCGTTTGTCGATGAAATTCAAGATGTCCTGCGGGACCGCCAGCCAAAGTATCAAGCGGCGGGGGACTATGTCATCGAGACAGACGGACGATCTTTCTCGGAAGTCGCTGATGAGATTCTCGAGAGGCTGTAGCCGTTCCGATTCCCCTCCCCCCTCTCAACCTTGACAAGACTCGCCCTAACATGATCATGTAACTCCGCTGCGCCCGTAGCTCAGTTGGATAGAGCGCCGGGCTTCGAACCCGTAGGTCGCAGGTTCAATTCCTGCCGGGCGCACCATAGATTCAATGGTTTGCAACGGTACAGCCGGTGTCTTTTCGACCGGCGCTGCTAATGTTGTGCTAAAACTCTGCGAAAGTGACCGTACTCGACAGAATCAATCGAATCAGTAGAAACCCATCAACGCCTTGATTTGCATGATAAACGAGGAAACCGTCACAATTTCAAGCCATTGTTCTTAGTAGGTTGTTTCGAAATTTTAAGGCAAGGGCCGTTCATACGCCTCCTTCGGTAAGAAATTGGCGAATCCTATCCGCAATTTCATCTCGGGTTTTGCGAAAGACAATTAATTTCTGTTTGTACGTTCCTATCGCGTGTGCCGGGTCGTCAAAATTCCAATGCAGCATGTTCCTGGCGCCGGGAAACACCGGACAAGTTTCCTGTGCCCGGTCACAGACCGTAATCACATAGTGGAAGGGTTGATCCACATAGGAATCCACCCGTTCGGACACATGCTTGGAAATATCGACGCCAGCCTCGCCCATGACCGTCACGGCATAGGGATTCAGGCCGACAGGATGCGTTCCGGCACTCGCAACATAAAATCGATCTCCAGCCAAGTGGCGCAGCCAGCCCTCTGCCATTTGGCTGCGGCAGGAATTACCCGTACAGAGAAAGAGAACATTCTGTTTCATCGCGCAGCCTCTGCTGGAAACCAGTCTCGTGTCCGGTTGCAGGCCGCGCAGACAGACAGCATCACCGGGACTTCCACCAGCACCCCGACTACAGTAACGAGGGCGGCACCAGATTCCGCACCGTAAAGCGCGATCGCAGTAGCGACCGCAAGCTCAAAGAAGTTGCTGGCTCCGATAAGGGCACCGGGTGCGGCGACCGCATACGGTACCTTCAGCCATTTCATCAGGCCGTAGGTCAGCGAGGCATTGAAATACACCTGTAGGAGCAGCGGAACGGCAATCAACGCCACATGCCACCCTTTGCCGCTGATATTGTCGGCCTGAAACGCGAAGATCAGCACCAGCGTGGCCAGCAGCGCCGCGATTGTCAGGGGAGCAAAACGAGGTAGCAGCGTCTGGTCAAACCATGCCTGACCGTGCTTCCGGATACACCACTGCCGCAGCAGCACTCCGATGGTTAAGGGAATGACGATAAAGGCCAGCACGGAGTACAGCAACACCTCATAGGGAACATGAAGTGATGAGGCTCCGCTCACCAGAAATCCCACCAGCGGCGCAAACAGCACCAGCATGATGAGGTCGTTCACCGAGACTTGCACCAGCGTATAGGCTGGATCGCCGTCCGTCAGATAGCTCCAGACGAAGACCATCGCCGTACAGGGTGCCGCCGCAAGGATGATCGCCCCGGCAATATATTGGTCGGCATCATCGGCCGTCATCCACGGCGAAAACACGAACCGGAAGAACAGCCACGCGAAGAAGGCCATCGAAAAGGGCTTCACCACCCAGTTCACAAATAGCGTCACCAGCACGCCGCGTGGCCGTTTGCCGACATCGCGCACCGCGGCAAAATCGACCTTCATCATCATCGGGATAATCATCAGCCAGATCAGGACGGCGATAGGAACATTGACGTGGCCGCCTTGCCCGAACTCCATACTACGCAGCAGTTGCACCGCAGCCGGAGACGAGTGGCCGAGGAGAAGCCCCGCTCCCATGCACAGACCAACCCACACGGTGAGATTCCGTTCAAACAGGTTCAGCCGTTTCTCATTCGCCTTGATGGGAAGAACTGGCGCAACAGCGGCATCCATAGAATAGCGCTCGCTCCTTAACCACAGCAGCCAGCGGTTTTCTCTGAGGGTTCGCAGCACGCAGGCGTTCCCATCGTCTGCGGAGTGCAACAGGCACTGTCCGCAGTGGGGGACTTGCCTGAGAAGAGCTCGGCATCCTCCATCGTGCGATAGGCTTCCCAGGCAATGCCCGCCGGGTCTTGCACCCACGATTTGTCAGACTTGGCATAACAGCAGACCGTTTCACCCTCATCGATGGCAGGTAGCTCGGCGGCCTCGATCTGTTCCCGCAGCGCGGTTAATTCCGCCTCGTCATCCACCTGAATGCCGAGATGGTCAATGCCCCTCGTCTTGGCACGGGTCGACACCGCAAAATTCACGTGCGGGTCATTGAGCAGCCATTTGGCATAATCTGCTTTGGTTTTCACCGGAGCGGCGCCAAAGAGAGCACTATAAAAGCGGACGGACTCTTCAATGTTGTCAACCCCTATATGAATGTGCAGACGTTTCATGAGCGTTTCTCCTTTCCCTTCGGTGGACAGCACGTAGGCAGTTCGATCACCGAACAGCCGCGCTGTGTATCCTCGCGAATGCTGGCGAACTCCATGCGGCAACAATCCTTCACCATATAGCGGATGAGGTCGGTGAAGAACTCAAAATTGGCTGTGTAAATAATAGAGCGACTTTCACGGCGCGACTGGACAAGCCCGGCATGGCTCATCTGCGACAGATGGAATGACATCGTGTTATGCGGGATGCCGAGCGTCTCGCTCAACGTTCCGGCTGGTGTCCCATCCTGTCCGTATTCGACGAGCAAGCGGAACACGCGCAGGCGAGTATCCTGTGAAAGAGCGGCAAATGCGGTCGTGGCTTGCCTAGAATCCATGTGTCCAGACTAATGGACATATTAGCGGTTGTCAAGTATTCTGCCGGAACAGTGTGATGAATTTTACGAAACAATATACAGGAATGAAGGGGAAGCACGGGAACATCTAGAACCAGTGAGAGGCTGTAATTAGTTCATGCTGCATTCAATATTGAGAAAGCCATTGCAATAGTGACCTTCCCTGAAAACCGTAAGTTTTACTTTTTTAGGCGAAGACCCCTGTGCCCCCTGTACAGTTCTAGAGTTCTGGTCGCCACCGGCCACAGTCGACCAACTGACACCGGCGAGGCGCACCGGATGCGCCAGTAGGCTGTCACTCCTGCTGTGTGAGCCTCTCCGGTCCGCCGCTTCCGGCCCCTGCCTGCTGTTTCCTCTATGAATTGTGCGGTGCCTCTCCTCCTCCCGTGAGAGAGTCACCTGCAGTTCAACAACAGGGAGGAAACGCCATGGCCATAACGCTGCGATGTGGCAACATCAAAGCGACGATCTGGCGGAATGTGAGCGAGAAAGTGCCGTTCTTCGCCACGACCTTTTCGCGGCCGTTCAAGGATCAGTCCGGTGCCTGGCGCAACGGCACCTCGTTCGGCCTCAACGACCTGGAGGCGCTCATGCATGTCGCCATCGAGGCGAAGGAGTAAATGACCGCTCACACATTGAAGCGCTGATCGGTTTTTCTTGGAAGCCTCCGGCCTTCCGGAGACTTCCTTAGTTCGCATATGATTTCGAAGACCGAGTGGAATGAGTGCGGAGAGAATTGCCAGGCGTCCAAGACGGATGGTCCACTCTCAGGTAATCACCAGCGCTTCGCATCTGTTCATTCAACGGGCCTGCGATGTGGTATTTTTATGTCTTAAACTATTGAACAGGGCTGAACCCAATAGAATTAACTCGACTAGTGCGGACTATGTTAAGTCACTTGTAAGAGGGGGCTCCGGAAATTCGGACAGTGTGCTAAGTGGTAGCCTGGCTTCACCAAGGCCATCGAGTGGTGGCAACACAAAGGAGCGAGGCGATGAAAAGAACCCGACGGAATCATGGAGCGACCTTTAAGGTCCAGGTGGCGTTGGCCGCTGTCAAAGGAGAGAAGACGGTGGCGGAATTGGCTGAGCAATTCAGGTCCATCCCACCCAGATCACCGAGTGGAAGCAGCAGCTCCTGGCCCGGGCGGCGGACGTGTTTGGCGGGTCGAAACCACCGGCAGAGGCGCCGGACCTCAAGACCTTGCACGCAAAGATCGGACAACTGACGCTGGAGAATGATTTTTAGAAGGCGCGCTCACCAAGGCGGGCTTGCTGAGCGCAAAGCGATGATCGATCGCACCCATCCATTACCGATCGGGCGACAATGCCAGGTGCTGCGGCTGGCTCGGTCCACCGCCTACCAGCCGAGGTCCGTTCCTGATACGACACTGGCACTGATGCGTCGGATTGACGAGTTGCATCTGCAGTATCCCTTTGCCGGCGCCCGCATGCTGCGTGATCTCCTCCGGCAAGAGGGCCACGCTATTGGGAGACGACAGGTCGCGACGTTGATGCGACGGATGGGCATCACGGCGATCTATCGGAAGCCGAGGACCAGCCAGCGGCATCCCGCTCACCGGACTTATCCGTACTTACTACGACAGCTGACCATCACGCGCCCAAATCATGTGTGGGCCGCCGATATCACGACATTCCGATGCGCCGGGGTTTTGTGCATCTCTTCGCAGTGCTCGACTGGGCGAGTCGCCGGGTACTGGCCTGGCGGCTCTCCAATACGCTAACCACGGACTTCGTCTCGACGCCGTGCGGGAGGCGATCACGCAGTATGGCTGTCCCGAGATCTTCAACACCGACCAAGGGTGTCAGTTCACCAGCCAGGAGTTCACGGGGCTCTTGAAAGGCCAGGGGATTCAGATCAGCATGGACGGCAAAGGGTGCTGGCGGGATAACGTGTTCGTGGAGCGACTCTGGAAGAGCCTGAAATATGAGGAGGTGTATTTGCACGCGTATGACACCATCAGCGCGGCCCAGCAGGGGTTGGAGCGCTATCTGCGGTTCTATAACCAGACCCGACCGCATCAGGCGCTTGCTGGCCAGACGCCGGACCAGGTCTATGATGACAATCTGACCACACGGCAGACCACCGCGTAGTCAGCCATCAGCCAGGCACCACTTAAGGAATGGCCTGCGCTGTCCAAACAACCGGAGCCACCTCTGTATTTTGAGAAAAAGCGGTTGAGCGGACAAAAATCAAGGGTTTTTAAGTGCTATCACTTTCAGCCTTCGAACCCGTAGGTCGCAGGTTCAATTCCTGCCGGGCGCACCATGTTTCAGGGACTTGTGAGTAGAATAGGTTGGGGTTCGGCTTTCAAGGTATCCCTCCCGATTTGACAAACTCGACCGACCGGAATAACGGCTCATTGCCTTCCTGGTTCCATCCAGATCCGTCAGCCACAACCAATACCTTCTAAAGCACAAAAAATGAAGTTGAGAGACTTCATGGACATGGAGTAAAGTCCAATTAGCACTAGCGGTGGAGACATTTGGACCCAGGTTGTACCAGGGAAGAAGTTCCTGGCAATTTGAATCCGCAGGTGGTTGGTTAAATTCCTGTCTGGCTGACAATAAGAGCCAGTGGGTTTTCCCATGTGCTTACGGCAACTTAGAACAAGCTGGTGCGGCTGAGGTCGTGCTAAAGCTGGGTATTCTGGCTATGAAGAGTGATCTAGACTACGAGCCGAACCCAAAAGAGGTTATCCCGTGCGGTGGTTGTACCGATATACAAAGCGAGTACCGTTTGGAGGTGTATACTTTGAAGGGCTGAGGCGATCTGTGTGGACCAGACAATGTCCCTGTTGTGGTCGAGCACTTCAGAAAGCTGATCCTATGAGCCCTTGGGTTTGTGAATGCGGATGGCGCAGTTAACCAATCGAGCAAGAGGAGGGTGCTACCATGATCCCCGTTTTGCACGACGTACGAGCCGCATTTTTCCTTGCTATTGCATTAGCGATGCTGGTGCTGATTTGTGCACTAGCGGGTCTTGGAACTGTGCTACGGCCAGTTCGCTGGGCTGATAGACAAGGGTATCGATAAGTAAGAGAGGGCGATAGCCGTTGCTTCTTGTGCCCTGGTCCATGGCCTTGAGGTTCTTCCTCTGCTTTCCACCCGCATCCTGATATTCCCATAGCGAATACAAGGTCCCTTCCTGCTTTTTCTCTCTCGGGCATCACGCGAAATAGCCAAAAGTATTAGGACTCCTTTCATTTATGAAGTAACATACTGTTGCCAATGCCATTTTCGCTGCAAGTGCTATATTTGTTTGGACAGAGAATGGCGGGTACCGGTAGGGACTTCACCACGCCACCTGATTAGAACATCACACAACCTGGCGCAACGCCACGATGGAGGGGATAGGTCATGAACCGAGCGATAGCTAAATCTGTAACCGTGATCGCAGTAGCGGCAGTCGTGTTGTCGACCCAAGGGTGTGGAAAGAAATGGGTGCAGTCTGACAATGGAAGTGGATCGGGGAGCGCAAGCTCGAAGAAGCTGCCGGAGATTTCAAGTAGCAGTTCAAGTGGAGATCTGAGCGGATTTTCTCGGAATCCGGCTGAGGAACGCCTTGGACAGGAGGCATATTCTACCGCTCTGAATCCATCAGGGACGACCTCTCGCCAACGTGCCGAGTTAACGAAGGAAGAAAAGGCGGCGGTGGAAGCGGGATTGCGGGACGTCTTCTTTGGTTATGACCAATGGACCTTGTCTGATGAAGGAATGGAAGCGCTCAATCATGATGCGACCTACTTGAAGGATCACCCAGGGGCGGTGCTGAGAATTGAGGGCCATTGTGATGAGCGAGGGACCAGTGATTACAATATGGTGTTGGGGGATAAGCGTGCGAAGGCCGCGCGCAACTATCTCACGGCCGCTGGAGTGAGCCCGAAGCAGATCGCAATCGTCTCGTATGGCAAAGAGCGACCTTTCTGCTTTGATCGGGATGAAACCTGCTACCAGCAGAATCGTCGGGATCATATGCTCCTCTCGCCGCGTTAGTTCGAACACGACCATCACCCAAAGGTGGTGAATGGGTGACAGACTCAGAGTAAGGGGGCAACGTTGAAGAAATTGGGTTCTTTCTTTAAGCGTGAGGCTTCCGAACCCATTCCAGCCCAGGTTCGACCGGATGAGCGACGAGTTCAACCGAGATTCACCACGCAGTTTCGCAGTACCTTTTCAGGCAACAGGCAGGAGGGGCAAGGTCGGACTCTGGATATCTCTGCCGGCGGATGTAAGATCGAAAGTGATATGAAGGTCGAGCCCGGATCAAAGTTTGAGTGCCGACTTCATGTACCCGGACTGGATTGGCCGCTGCGCATTGACGAAGCCACGGTGCGCTGGGTGGATGCTAACAGTTTTGGAATCGCCTTTTCGCGTATTGCTCCAGAAGAGTTTGCAAAGCTCAAAACAGTTCTCTCCGATCTCGAGGCTGAAGGCTAGCTCCCCCTCCATCCTGATTCTTTGCAAGTCCTCCTTCCCATCATGACCGTTCGGCTTATGGATTCTTGATTCTGGACAAACGCCCTCCGTCCGTCTCACCATCGACATCTTGAACCGATATTGAGTCAAACACGGTTGACACGGCGACCACAACTGTCACAAAGTACGAACTGGGTGCTCAGCTGAAGCATAGATATGTGAAGAGACTACAGAGAAAGGAGTCAGGGGGTGGAACAGAGGTACGCGATCACTGTGAAGTTCTTGGTCGATGCTGATTCTGCAGAGGATGCAGAAGAGATGGTGGAGACGGCCTGTGAAAAGGCATCAGCGTCATTTCCGGAGATGAGCTACGAAGGAATTGAAGACATCGAAGAGGAGGAAGAGGATTAGCCGGTTTCGTCCACTGAAAGCGACATGTCTGTTCATCCGATACGCCGCACTATGGGAGAGCACTCACCAACAGCAGCATCTGAGAAGGAAGTTGCCATTCTCGCCGGAGGCTGCTTCTGGTGCCTTGAAGCGGTTTATGACCAAGTCATTGGTGTGGAATCCGTTGAGTCCGGTTATATCGGGGGCACTTTGGAAAACCCTACATATGACGCGGTGTGTGGAGGCCAGACCGAGCATGCTGAAGCAGTGCGAATGACCTTCGATCCACGGGTGATTTCATACCAAGCGCTCCTCGAGATCTTTTTCGCCGTTCACGATCCCACCACGCTGAATCGTCAGGGAAACGATAGGGGGACTCAATACCGCTCCGCGATCTTCTACAGTAGCCAGGCCCAGCGCCAAACGGCCGAGGCGATGATCAAGACCCTCACCGACGAAAAGCTGTACAATGCACCTATCGTCACGCAAGTTGCCCCGGCCTCGAGGTGGTACCAGGCGGAGTCCTATCATCAGGAGTACTTTTCACGGAATCCGCGGCAAGGCTATTGCCAGGCCGTTGTCAGCCCGAAGGTCGCGAAGTTTAGAAAACAATTTGCGGCGCGCCTGAAGGCGTAGTACTTTCCCGAGTCATGGGCCGAACCATCGAATCAGTAGACTCTGTATTCCGCTGAACAGGCCGGGCTTTTGGAATACTTGAAAGGGTTTTACTACTATCTCAATGAGAGCGGGGCAAAACGGCCACTCATGTGATGGATTCCCTTGGACTTGGGCAATAAACGAGTCGTTCGCCTCCATCTCTGAGAGGTGCATGATTATCAGGGGACTGTCTGGATCCAATACACAGGTCTCATCCGTCTGGCCTATTGTGGCACGAGCGAGCGTACCGATCCGTACCTGCTGCTCTCCGTTAGAAAATACGGTGTCCCCCTCACGCAGTGGCCCGGTCGGCGCGAGTGAGTACAACACGAGAGGGGCAATTAAAATAATGGCCGCAGCGATACCGATCGACCATAGCGGAGGCTCGGTCTGGTTCTGGTCTGGAATGGAATCGGCCTCTTAGTGTGATTCGTGAATTGTGTCCAGCGTGTCCGATACCAGCTGCTTAAAGAGCACGGCGATCTCACGCCGCTTGGCGCGGAACGGATTCTTTAATGCCCCTTGCTCAGATGGGACTAGCGCTGTTGCCGGGCTGAAGGTCAGCGAAGCTTCTTGGGGCACAAGGGGTTGCATGGGCGTCGAGCGACCATCAAGGGATCGTATGGTCTCCGCATCAGGCGGGTAGCGAGTAGGCGAACGATAGTTGCCGAGTATGAAATGCAGTTCCTCACCCTCGAGAAAGATTCCGCCAGACGTCACCTGGTCGATCGGTGGCGGCTGTTGAGTGATCCAATAAAACGTGACGATTTCTTCGGGCTTGGCAGTCTTCAACCCTTTAACTAATAAGGGAGCCAGGAGCTCGATCTCTGCCGTGGTAAATACTGGGTGCCGTGGAGGCTCGTTCCTCTGGTCCGGCAGCGGTAGGGGAGGTACGAGACCAGTCGGCTCCTCAATGATCACACCGGAAAGGATGGATGACATCCCTTCTACCTCAACAGTGGCAGGGTGAGAATGACCACCACCGACAGTCCGGTCCACTGCGAGCCGAACAATCAACGATTGATCCTCGTAAATGGATTCGGTGAGAACCGGTCGACCCTGACAGGCACTAAGACCAAGTAGTATCGCAATTCCAAAAAGAACGACAACACCAGAATGTCTCATAATGTGATGTCCATCAGCTGTTAGATGTGTGGTGTGATCACTACGTTACCGCTCTCAGATGATAAGAGTAAAGCAACTTGTGCGGTTCTGTTATGAAGGTCAACTTTTGTCTCGAAATCGATCACCCACAAATTAACAGTTCTGTAACAACTCCGTAGCACCATCTTAACGCTCGTCTTCTATATCTCCTCCCGTTTTCGTGACAGGACTAACTAAAGGGAGGTACTAGATGAGGCGATTGTGGTTGGCAATGGTTATGGGGGTGATCGGGTTAGGGCTGGTCCTCGGCGCCAGCAGTGCCCAAGCCGCTCATGATCTGGCGGACATTCTGTATGAAAAGGGACAGATCACGAAGGAAGAGTGGTTGCGGGCCAAAGCTGACGCAGAGAAAGCTGAAGAAGAGCAGCGCAAGGCAAGAGACGCGGAATTTCCGATTTCCGTCCGCTACAAAAATGGGTTCGATATTCAAACCCGCGACGGAAAGTTTGAAATGCTGATCCAAAATCGGCTCCAGTTCCGATTCTCCTATCCACAGGAAGGCGACTCTCTCGCACCGGCCAATGCTGCAGCTGCGGACGACAAGGACCATAGTTCGTTCCGTGTCCGACGTGCTCGTATCAAAATCGGTGGTCACGGCTTCGTGCCCTGGCTGAAGTACTACGTTGAGTACGACTGGTTGAGCAATACCATGCTCGATTATCGGCTGGATATTGCGAAGTTCAAGTGGGCGACGCTGCGCGTGGGGCAGTGGAAAATCGATTACAACCGGGAACGGGTGGATTCGTCTGGCACCCAGACGTTTGTGGAACGATCGATCGTCAATGCACCCTTTACCCTTGATCGACAGATCGGGGTTCGGTTAGGTGGGCATCTCTTTGAAAAGACCCATGCCTATTTGGTCTACAACATCGGAGTCTTCACCGGCACGGGAATCAATAATGCCCGCAATGACGACAAGAAGATGCTCTGGATGGGAAGAATTCAATGGAACTTTTTAGGGCGTGATGTGCCGTTTTCACAGTCTGATGTGGAATACTCGCCCTTGCCGATCGGGAGTATCGCGTTCGCCGGGGCCCATAACCGAACCGATCGGATTGTCTTTCCTGGTAGCAGAAACAATACAGTGGTAGATGGTCAATTCGAGGTCGATCAGGGAGTGCAGGAGTTCGCCTTTAAGTGGAACGGACTTTCGATCCAGGAAGAGTTTCACGTCAAACATGTGACCAATGAGACCAACCAGCAAAAGACCACCAGTTATGGAGCCTATGCCCAGGTCGGGTATTTCCCGCATGCCTTGATCGACATGATTCCGAAGGAGCTCGAAATTGCGTACCGTTACGCCTTCGTCGACCCAAACGAAGCGCTTCGTAGCGATGTGCTCAGGGAACATACGGTCGCGGCCAACTGGTTCTTCGCGATGCATCGCAATAAGCTCACACTGGACTATTCTCACTTGACCCAGCCTGGCTTCACGCCGGAAGATCGGGTCAGGCTGCAATGGGATGTGTCCTTCTAGGGGGTAGGGCAGGTCGACCAATTGAAAATATTGGTCGGTCATAGGAAGTTAACAGACCCGTAACACGACAGTAACATAGGGCGAACGGCACCATGATACATAATGGTTGTCAGTCGTTCACAAAGAAGGGACCGGATATGACAAATCGTACGAACGTGCCTTTCAAGCGGTTAGGATTGGTATCCGCACTTGTGTTCGGTATTAGCGGTCTCCTCATGTCGACACAGGTGATGGCCGACGAGGTTGCCCAGTTGGACCCCGCGCTGAAGGGATATGTTAAGGTCACCGGGGTTTCCGGGAATCTCAATAGTATCGGCTCTGACACGCTTAACAACCTCATGACATTGTGGGCCGAGGGTTTTCGCAAGCAATACCCTGGGGTTAAGATCCAAATTGAGGGGAAGGGCTCCAGCACGGCACCACCGGCATTGATTGAAGGAACTGCGCAACTTGGGCCAATGTCCCGCCCCATGAAATCCACAGAGATCGATTCGTTTGAGCGCAGGTACAAGTACAAGCCGACAGCGTTCCCAGTCGCCATCGACGCGTTAGCGGTCTATGTGCATAGGGATAATCCTATTCCAGGGATGACTATGGCTCAGGTCGATGCAGTCTTCTCAAAGAGTCGTCGATGGGGCGCCAGAGAGAACATCGACCGATGGGGCCAGTTGGGCATCACAGATGACTTGGCTGCCTCGCCAATCAGCATCTATGGCCGGAATTCCGCATCCGGGACCTACGGATTCTTCAAAGAACACGCACTGAAAAACGGTGACTACAAAGATGAAGTCAAAGAGCAGCCGGGATCGGCTTCCGTGGTGCAGGGCGTGACGGAAGATCCTGCAGGGATTGGATACAGTGGCATCGGCTATTTGACGTCCGGCATACGAGCGCTTCCTTTAGCTGAGAAGGAAGGTGGATCCTTTGCGGCTCCGACACAAGAAAATGCGATGAACGGCTCCTATCCGCTCTGGCGCCATCTATTGGTCTATGTCAATAAAGCGCCGAACAAGCCACTCGATCCGCTGGTGAAAGAATTCATCAAGTTTATCTACAGCAAGGAAGGGCAAGCCGTCGTCACCAAAGATGGGTTTTTCCCCCTTTCGCAGACGTTGATAGAAAAGGAATTGGCGAAGGTCGAATAGATGTAAAGCAGGTTGTCCAGAATGAGTCGAGCGCCAAGCGTGAATGGCTCCTCACAACCTGGTGAGAAGCGTAGAGCTGAGACGTTGAAACGGAGATTGCAAGTCGAAGTATGAGCCTACCGCCTCTTACTCCCATATCGGTGCTTCAAGGAGATCCCTCCCCAGGCCGGGGTTCAATTCCGACCCCGGCCCTTGTGGGTGGGCTATTCAGCCGACGCCAAATCAGATCCATTACCGATGGGTTGACCCGATTTGTCATCAAGGCAGGTGGGATCAGCATTATTCTATGCATTCTGGGGATGTGTGTCTTTCTCGTCAAGGAAGTTATCCCGCTCTTTCTCCCGGCCCAAGCGACGCCGGTTGAGCCGATCACACTGTCTCCACTCGAACGCCCGGCAACCTCAACATTGGTCGGTATCGACGAACATCAAGAACTGGCCTATGTGTTGCGTGGAGATCTATTGGATTTTGTCTTCCTGGGGGAGGGCACGTCGGCGATCTCACGGATCCCTGCACAGGGCCTCCTGGCGGGTGGGTCCGTTACCGCGTTGGCGCGGGCCTTCGGTAAAGGACACGCTCTCGTCATGGGCACTGCGGATGGGCGTATCATCCCGGTCGCGATCGATTTCTCCCAAGACTTTCAGGGCGATGAACGTTCGATCACCCCGTCGGTTACGGTGGGAACTCCGATTCTTGCGGCCCCAGCTCCGCAACCGATCACCAGGCTGGCCTACCAGCTTGGGGATTCCGAGGTTCGGTATGCCGCTCTGCTCCGGGACCAGCATCTGTGGCTGAACACGGTGCGTACCGTCTCTCGGCCGGATGGAACCGTCTCCGCCTCACCGGCACAGGTCGATCTGACGCCCGATATCTCCGGTCGAGTGACGGCCTTTGCGCTCGCGAGTCGCGCAGACCTCTTGGCCGTCGGCACGGAGGAGGGCAAGGTCTACCATTTTGACCTCCGGGACGAGGCAAAACCGGTTCTGACCGAGACGACTCAGACTTCCGAGCGAGGCCAGGCTGTCACCGCGCTGGCCTATCTCATGGGTGACCGGAGTCTCGTGGTCGGCGATGCAGCCGGGCAGGTGGTCGTGTGGATGCCGGTACGGGAACATGCCACAACCAATACGACCCATATGACGCCCATTCATCGATTGGCCCCCCATGCGAACGCGGTCACTGACGTCACGATTTCGCAGCGGGATAAGGGATTTATCACGACAGATGCTGAAGGAGGAATCCGGCTGCACCATTCGACGTCTGCACAGACGTTGCTCACGTTCGAATCGCAACAGGGTGCGCTCCGCAGCACGTATTTTTCGCCGAAGGCCGATGGCCTGGTCAGTGTGACGGAAAATGATCGACTGATCCGGTACCAGATTGCGAATCCCTATCCGGAAATTACTCTGGCGACCCTGTTTTCCCCTGTGATGTATGAGGGCTATGAGCGACCGGAATTGGTGTGGCAGTCTTCGAGCGGATCGGACGACTTTGAGGCCAAATTTAGCCTCACCCCGCTCATCTTTGGGACGATCAAGGGGACTCTCTATGCCATGCTCCTCGCGGTCCCGCTGGCCGTATTGGCCGCGATCTACACCTCCATGTTCATGCATCCCGATTATCGGGCCAAGATCAAGCCGACGATCGAGATCATGGCGGCGCTCCCTACCGTGGTCCTTGGATTTTTGGCCGGACTCTGGTTTGCGCCGGTTCTGGAGCGGAACTTCCCCGCGATGACCGGAATGGTGCTGATGACTCCATTGGCTATTGGCCTTTCCGCCGGACTCTTTCTCTTATTGCCTGCGTCGATCCGGCATCGAATCCGGCCTGGTGTGGAGGCGTTGCTCATGATGCCGGTCATCATTGCCGTTGTCTGGGGATGCCTGGAGACGAATGCCTGGTGGGAAGCGCTCTTGTTTGATGGGCATTATAAATCGTGGCTCGAAAAGACGCTCGGGCTCAATTATGACCAGCGAAATGCCATCGTCGTCGGTGTAGCCATGGGGTTCGCCATTATCCCTATCATCTACAGTATCTCGGAAGAAGCCTTGACGAATGTTCCCAAGAATCTCATCGCCGGGTCCCTGGCCTTGGGCGCGACACGATGGCAGACGCTGGTGTATCTCGTGCTTATCTCAGCCAGCCCAGGTATCTTCTCAGCGCTGATGATCGGACTCGGTCGGGCTGTGGGAGAGACCATGATCGTCCTGATGGCGACCGGCAACACGCCGATTATGGACTGGAGCCTCTTCAACGGGTTCCGAACGCTTTCCGCTAATATCGCGGTCGAAATTCCAGAAGCGCCGCATGGGGGGACTCTGTATCGCACGCTCTTTTTGGCAGGCCTGCTCCTCTTTGTGGCGACCTTCCTGCTCAACACGATCGCGGAGCTCATACGACAACGGCTCAGGGAGAAGTATAGCCAATTCTAATCACCAGAGATCGCAAGAGACGAGATTTGGGATAAGCCGTAGCCGACGGCAGTCGTGCGGGGATGCAGGAAATCGGCAAATGGCGAGTTGCGAGACGATTCAATGAAAGACTGGTTCAGACAATTCATGGCGAGCGGGGAGCTCTTCATCTGGGGTTGTGGGGCGGGGCTTTCCCTGTCGTTGTTCATGATCGCGGGGCTCATGGTTCTCATCCTCATCAATGGGTTGGGGTATTTCTGGCCGGCGGATCTCGTCGAACTGACGCTGAAGGACGGAAAACATGTGATCGGACAGTTAGCCGGCGACGATGTGAGTCCAAAAGGGATCCCACGCATCAGGATGAAGATCGGCAATCGTGATCTCTACGGGTTGGACTATCGGTGGATCAATGCCGATCAGATCGTCGAACGAGCCACGCCGGTAGATCTTGTGATGGTGGAGCGGCGTGAGTGGGGGGACTTTTATGGACGGCTCAAGACGCTCCTAAAGGAAGATCAGGTCGTCATAGAAGGCGCAGAAGGCGTGTGGAAAGCCTTACCTCCACTTCTTTCTGATACTGAAGCGACCGAAGGGCCGCATCCATACTCAGTACTTCTCGTCGATGCTAATGGCAAAGAAAAAGCGTTGGCGGGTGAGCAAGTCCTTCGAGTCTTGCGCCCGAATGATCTATCGACCCTCGAAAAAATGTGGGTCTATATGGGCAACATCTGGACCGTGTTGACAACGGAGCCGCGAGAGGCCAACACGGAAGGAGGAATCTTTCCGGCAATATTCGGCACGGTCATGATGGTGATGATCATGAGTTTCATCGTAACGCCTTTCGGAGTGATCGGGGCCTTATACCTGAGGGAATATGCTCGACAGGGAGTCATTGTGCGCACCGTCCGCATCGCGGTCAATAATCTGGCCGGTGTTCCCTCGATCGTCTTCGGGGTGTTCGGGCTGGGGTTTTTCGTGTATGGCGTAGGTGGGACGATCGATGCGCTCTGGTTCTCCGACAGACTGCCGACTCCGACGTTCGGTACAGGAGGCATCATGTGGGCCTCACTCACGCTGGCCCTGTTGACCGTGCCGGTCGTCATTGTCGCGACAGAGGAGGGGCTTGCCGCTGTGCCGAGAGAGTACCGGGAAGGGTCGATCGGGTTGGGTGCGACGAAATGGGAGACGATATGGAAGGTCGTCCTTCCTACGGCACTCCCGGGCATCCTGACGGGATTGATTCTGGCGATGGCTCGCGCAGCGGGCGAAGTGGCTCCCTTGATGTTGACGGGTGTGGTGAAGCTGGCACCAGCCATGCCGATCGATTGGACTTGGCCCTTTATTCACTTGGACCGAAAGTTCATGCATCTGGGGTTCCATATTTATGATGTCGGCTTTCAATCGCCGAACGTAGAGGCGGCTAAGCCCATGGTCTTCGTCACCACGTTAGTGTTGATTGCCGTCGTTGTTACCCTTAATCTGACGGGAATTATCTTGCGAAACCGGATGAGGAGGAAATATGCTGGATCAACAGTATGAGGTTCTGTCTCGCGTGCCTCCCCAACCACCCGCTTCCTCCACGACGAAGGTGAAGAGTATGGAATCGAGTGTTTCAAAATTTTCTTCCCAACCGAGCACGCAAGGAAATCCTAAGCTTCGCATTGAGGGGTTCAACTTTTTTTACGGGCCGGTTCAATCTCTATTCAAGATTGATATGGAGATACCTGAGAACCAGGTGACTGCCTTTATTGGTCCTTCCGGGTGCGGAAAATCCACCTTGCTCCGTTGCATGAATCGCCTCAATGATCTGATCGAGGGGGCTCGGCATGAGGGAAACATCTTCATCGACAACATGGATATTTTCAATCCCCTCATCGATATCACCGACCTTCGGAAACGTGTGGGCATGGTCTTTCAAAAATCGAATCCCTTCCCGAAGTCCATCCATGAAAATGTGGCATATGGCCCTCGCTTGCAAGGCTTGAAGAATCGGGCGGTCTTGGACGAGATCGTTGAGCGTAGCCTCCGCGGGGCAGGTCTCTGGGAAGAGGTTAAAGATCGATTGCACAAGAGCGCCCTCGGTTTGTCGGGCGGACAGCAGCAGCGACTGTGTATTGCTCGGGCGCTGGCGGTTAAGCCGGATGTCCTGCTCATGGACGAGCCCTGCTCGGCGCTGGATCCGATTGCCACCGGGATTATTGAAGAATTGCTGCATTCTCTGAAAAAGGAGTTGACCGTCGTCATCGTGACGCACAATATGCAGCAAGCGGCTAGGGTATCGGATTGTACCGCGTTCATGTACCTCGGCCAGTTGATCGAGTTCGGACTGACGAAGCAGCTGTTCACGAACCCTTCGAAGAAGCAAACGGAAGACTACATCACCGGACGATTCGGGTGACACGATGGGACAACAACGACATTTCGACGAAGAACTCGCGGAGTTGAGGACAAAGTTAACACGAATGGCAAGCCTGGCCGAGGATCAAATCGACAAGGCGCTAGCTGCCTTGGTGAGTCGCGATGCGGCTCTGGCCTGCGAGGTCATCGAACGAGACCATAAAGTGAATGCGATGGATGTAGAGATCGATGAATCGTGTATCGAGTTGTTGGCCCTCCACCAGCCGGCGGCACATGATCTTCGGCTGGTTACGACCGCGATGAAACTGTCCACTGAGTTGGAACGTATCAGTGACCTGTCCGAGAGTATCTGTGAGCGGGCCATTGAACTAAATGAAGAGCCGCAACTCAAGCCTTACATTGATATCCCCAGGATGGGGAGCCTCGCCCGGGTGATGGTGAAGGAAAGTATCGACGCCTTTGTCAAGGAAGATGCTGCGCTAGCCAGGAAAGTGATCGGGGATGACGACTTCGTCGATGACCTCATGGAACAATTGTTTCGTGAGCTCCTCTCGTTCATGGTGGAAAATCCCCACACGATTTCTCGCGCCATCCGGCTCAGCTTTATCGCCAAGTCGCTCGAACGAGTGGCCGATCATGCCACAAACATTGCCGAGCTCGTCGTCTATTTAGTGGAAGGGAAGATCATCCGTCACACGTCTCCGACAGTTCAGTCCTGAGGACCTGATTAGGTTATTCCGTCGATAGCCATGGGATGATCAGGATCTCCGTTCATTTGAAATGACTTCCCCCCTGTGCTAGCATTCAATTTCTATGGGTGCGACCACCTCGGTTAAGCGGGGCGAGGCCCGCCGGGCTCCTTCTCCGCCTTCCCACATCCAACGTGAAGTGATCGGCGTGATCCTGATTGCGTCGAGTCTGCTCATGCTGTTGAGTCTTTTGTCGTTTGTACCGGGAGAGGCGGAAATAGTTGCGAGCGGACTGCCGGCGGCTGATCCGCCTCGGAATCTCATCGGTTCATTTGGAGCGTTGTTGGCTGGTGGAAGTTTCTTCGCTCTCGGTGGGGCCGCCTATCTGTTTCCCCTTCTTTTGGGTAGGCTGGGGCTTCGGTGTTTCTCTCAAGCACCGGTTGGGCTTCGATTTCGAACGGCTGCCAGCTCCCTCGTGGCGGTGGTTTTCTTGAGCGCGTTTCTTCATCTCGAAACAACGGGCGTCCCAACCGTAACCAGCGGAATGATTTCTCGTGGGATGGGTGGAGGGCTCGTCGGTCAGACCATTGCTGAAGGGCTCCGCGCTGTGTTTGCTGGAACCGGAGCCCATATTTTAATTATTGCCGGATTCCTTGTGTCACTCTTGCTGACGACTCCTCTCTCCCTAGCGGAGGCTGTTCGCCGGCTGCCGGGGCGTTGGGACGCCTTCCGTGAAGGCGTGTCTGAGGGGGTGTCTGCAGTGATGCCGGAGCGATCAGTTGAGGTTTCAAAGGAGACCGCCAATAGAAGGGTGAAGGGCAGATCACTAAAGCCTGGTCGTGCCGTCACGGAAGAGGAACGCCTTACGGGGAAGAATCAGGATTCAGAGTTGCCGTCACCTCCGCCCACTCCGATCATTCAACCATTCCCCAATTCAATACCCACGGTCGAGCAAGAGGACATCGAAACTGAAGTGGTTGTGTCAGGGTCAGATTCCGAAGACTACCGTTTGCCTGACCCGGAACTCTTGTTGAGTGAACCCACTGCGCCGATAGACCGAATGACGGATGAAGAGCTGAAAGCCCAATCGGAGGTCCTTTCGCGCGCCCTGGCAAGTTTTGGCATCGAGGGCACCGTGACCGAAGTCAGGCCGGGGCCGGTTGTGACGATGTATGAATTCGAACCGGCACCTGGTACGAAGGTGGCCCGCATTGTCAATCTGGCCGATGACCTTGCCCTGGCACTTAAGGCCACGAGTATTCGCATCGTTGCACCGATCCCAGGCAAATCAGTCGTGGGGATCGAGGTACCGAACCGGTCGCGAGAGACCGTGTCGCTGAAAGAAGTCGTCTTGAGCGAAGCGTTCCGCCGAGCCAAATCCAGACTGACGCTGGCACTGGGCAAGGACATTTTCGGCGCCCCAATTACGGCCGATCTTAAGACCATGCCGCATCTCCTCGTTGCCGGAGCAACGGGGGCCGGCAAGAGCGTCAGTTTGAATACCATGCTGTTGAGCATCCTGTTTTCCTCCAAGCCCAATGAAGTGAAGCTCCTCCTTATCGACCCCAAGATGCTCGAGTTTCAATCATATGAAGGTATCCCACATCTCCTGAGGCCGGTCATCACGGATCCAAAATCTGCGGCGAGGGGGCTCGGATGGGTCGTGGCTGAAATGGAACGGCGGTACAAACTATTGGCTGAAGCAGGAGTGAGAAATATCGAAACATACAATCGGATGATCGCCGGCCTTCACGAAGAGTTTGCTGAACACAGCAAGCCTGGCACGGAGCAGAGTGAGGCCTCGATGCCGTTCCTCTCTGAGGAGGAGCGTCTCTCGGCCGGGGAAAGCGCGATCCCCGATGGTGAGCGCGGATGTATGCAGCCGAAGTCGACACCACCAGAACCTCTTCCGTTTATCGTCGTGATGATCGATGAACTTGCTGATCTGATGATGGTGGCTCCGAAAGACGTGGAAGATAAGATCGCCCGTCTTGCGCAGATGGCGCGGGCTTCAGGTATCCACTTGGTGTTGGCGACGCAACGTCCTTCCGTCGACGTGCTGACTGGCCTGATTAAGGCGAATTTTCCCGCGCGCATCGCGTTTCAAGTGTCTTCCAAAACAGACTCGCGAACCATTTTGGATGCCAATGGGGCTGAAGCCCTGCTGGGTCGAGGCGACATGCTGTACCTCGCTTCCGGTACCGGCCGTCTCACTCGCTTGCATGGGTCCTTTGTCTCGGATGACGATGTTCGCTTGGTCGTGGAGTGTGTGAAGAAGCAGGTTACGCCTGTCTACAATCAGGAACTCCAGTCGTTAAAATTGGAAGAGGCTGCGGAAGAAGAGGCAAAGGATGAAGTCTATGAGCAGGCCAAAGACCTGGTGCTGTCGACCGGACAGGCATCCGCTTCGTTGATTCAACGCCGACTTCGGGTCGGGTATCCTCGGGCGGCGCGGATGATCGAACAGATGGAATCGGAGGGAATCGTGGGAGCAGCAGGACGAGATGGACGCCGGGAAGTTCTTGGCCGGCGTGGGCCGGTAGGTGCGGCCGAAGCATGAGACGGTGGAGCCTGATTGCATTGTGCCTTGTTGTAGGGGCGCCGGTTTACGCAGGGGATGCGTCTATCAATGAAAAGGCGTCTTATGAGGCTCGCGAGGTCGTGAAGCAGTTACAAGCACGGTATGAGAAAACGAAGGATCTCCAGGCTGATTTCTCACAAAAGACGAAGATCGAAGGATTTGAGCGACCGGTCATCTCTTCCGGAAAAGTGTACATTAAGAAGCCCGGGCGCTTGCGCTGGGATTACCTTGATCCAGCGAGCGAGCAGATCTATGTGAACCACGATGATGTCAAGATGTATGTTCCGGAACATAATCAGGTCTTGGTGGGAAAGCTGACTCAGATGGCCGCTTCCAAAGCACCGCTTGAACTGCTACAGGGAGCCGCCAAATTGAATGAGTCGTTTGATGTCGAGCCGACCGCAGGAACCGCTCGTGGAGCCGGCGGCATCCCGCTCATTACACTGACTCCAAAGGATAAGCGGAATGACGCAGCTCAGAACCTCCAGAAGATCGTGCTTGAGGTTTTTCCCAAGACCTACTATATCCGTAGGGTGTCGCTCTATGAAATCAGTGGGAATGTCGCGGTGTTTGAGTTTTCAAACTTGAAACCTAATCTTGGATTAGGTAATGAGGTGTTCGATTTTCAAACACCACCCGACACCGAAGTGGTCAAGGCGCCCGTCTTGAACGGGCCATAGAGAGTCATCATGGATCTCAGCGTAGAGGCTGAGAGGGGGCAGGTTATGAGCGGAGTGGTAGCGGCCCAAGCGAACACGGTAAGAGATGCGGTTGATCAGGCCGTGGCTGGGTTGGAATTCGAACGGCTTCACGGCGAGTATTGGGCGCAAAATGAGTTTTTAGTCATCAAGCAGTTCTTGCCCCGTTCCTTTGTGGAGGAAACATTCGTTCCTCAAGCGCAGAGTGTCAAAGCACAGCTGAATCGCAATTACATTCCCGGGCACAAAAAAGGCGGCAGTGTCAGCTATTACACGGTTCAAGAGAAGGCTCCGCTCTTTCTCGATCTCTATCGTTCTCCATCATTTCGAGGGTTTCTGAACCGGCTGGTTGAGGCCAAGCTGATGTTTTGTCCAGACAATGACCCCCATTCCTGCGCACTGTACTACTATACTGAGCCAGGTGATCACATCGGGTTTCATTATGATACGTCGTATTACAAAGGTGCTCGGTATACGATCCTCATGGGACTTGTGGATCGATCAACTCAGTGTAAGCTGGTGTGCGAACTCTTTAAGGACCATCCCACGAAGCAGCCGCGTCATCTCGAATTGATCACTGAGCCAGGCGACATGGTGATTTTCAATGGTGATAAGCTTTGGCATGCAGTGACGCCCCTCGGAGAGGGTGAGGAGAGGATTGCGTTAACCATGGAGTATGTTACGAATCCTGAGATGGGCACTGTGAAGCGGCTGTATTCCAACCTCAAAGATTCTTTCGGTTATTTTGGTTTCGCCACAGTCTTCAAACGGGCGCTGGGTTTCGATCGGCCCAAATAAATTACACACATAGTATGGTCTCCGCCATCCTAAACTGAACTCGTCCTAAGATTCGTGTCAGGTCAGGCGGGGGATACGAGCGCGACGCCGTGCAGACGGCGGGTGCGGTGTCACTGGTGTAGGTTCTTCATGGCAGCTGCGCAGAGGACGATGAAGAATCCCATCCAGAGGGCGGCTCTTTGGAAAGGGATGACCTCGTAAGACTCTTCCTCGTCGGCATCATCATCGGAGCGAAAGATGACGGTGTACAGAAACAAGGTGAGCAGGCCCAATACCAAGAGCAGCTTAACCATGAACACCATGAGGTATCTAGGGTGGTGCTGCACACTGGTGCCGGTTTGAGAGACCAGGATTTGATTGACGTAATGGAGATTGATGCCTCCGGTGAAGAGGAGGACGACCAAGAGGATGCCGGCCACTTTCTTGTAGTGCCGATAAAATATGTCTGTGATCGGCTTGACCTGATCCTTTGGAACGGCTTTCTGCAATCCAGGGGTGACCGCCATAACAAGAAAAGCCAAGCCACCAATCCATATGATCGCTGAAAGCAGATGAAGCCAGTGATTGACGATCGGAATGAGGATATTGAGATCAGCAGAAATGGTTTGGAATGTATCCATGGCGTTCGTATCGGATGCCGGAGGAGGTCAGCTGAATGATGGAACGGAGCCTTGGTCTCCGCTCGAGGTTACTCCGTATTAGGCTTGAAGATGGGTATGTCGTTGCCGAAACGCTTCTTCCGTAGCTCGTCCATCAGGTCGACGGTTATAAGGGAAATGTTGTTTTCTCTGGCATGTTTCTCTACGCCCTTTTTCACCATGGCGCGTAGGAAATAAGGGATTCGACTGAGCCGAAGTGCCGAGGCCTCATCCCAGGCAATGTCCGCCTCTTCAGACACATTGAAGGCGACCTTAATTTTTTCACCACCCTTAGGCGTGTACAGGCACCACTGATCTTCATCCAACCAGTCCCCATGGTCGACATAGGGGCGGGCACGACAGCCGCCGCAGATCTCGCTGTATTCGCAGTCACCACATTTGCCTTTGAGATGTGGATAGCGGAAGGAGTTGAAGACGTCCGATTGCTCCCAGAGATCGACAAAACTATGCTGGCGAAGATTTCCTGCCGATAGCGGCATATAAGGGCAGGGAGTCAACTCGCCGTTGGGGGTGACACGGGCGTAATTTGTTCCCGCAAGGCACCCTCCTCCCATGTATCCGGTGGCTTTCGTGATCGGAGAGTTGGGGTCCTTTTCATATGCCAATCGTTTGAAGTGCGGGGCGCATCGAGCGCGAACCAACATACCCTTGTAATTATCTTGGCATTCCACAAGATAGCCGAGCACCTCTTCATACTGGGCCGGTGTAATATCGGTGAGCTCTTCACCTCGTCCCGTACACACCATAAAAAAGACGTTCATGACGCGGGCGCCGAGCCGATGTGCCCAGTCAATCACGTCAGGGAGCTCCTTGTAGTTCATCGGCTGAGCGCTGAAGTGCACTTGGAACTGGAGACCGTTGCGCTTACTTGCCTCAATGCCCGCCACGGCCGCTTCCCAGGCCCCCGGGACACCTCGGAAGGCATCATGCTTGGCGGCCTCCAGCGAATCGATGCTGATCCCTACGCCCATGACACCGATCTCGACAAGGGTTTTGGCGAGTTGGTCGTCGATCAGCATGCCATTGGTACCAAAGACCACCATGAATCCCAACTTGACGGCATAGCGAGCTATATCAAGAATGTCGGGCCGGACGAGCGGTTCACCTCCCGTGATGACCAGGAGGCAGCCTTTATTGACCTCCCCGATCTGTTCGATGAGGCGGTAGCATTCCTCCGTGTTTAATTCATCATCCCCACCAGCGGCTTTGGTCGTGGCATCGAGATAACAGTGGTCACACTTCAGGTTGCAACGCTTTGTTAAATTGAGGGCGACGAGGTACGGTTTGAAATCATCGACGGTTCGCCCATCAAATGGACTGTCCGCGTTCTGGTTTGGATTCAAGAACTGGGTAACTTGTTGTTGAAATGTTCCAAGGACGCCAGGGAGTGCCGAGCCGCTGAAAATAGGTAAGGACTTTCCCATGTGGTCTAATGCAGAGTAGTGGGCGTTAAAATCTGGCTCGTCAGTCGATCAAATATGAAGTTGTGGACACAGAGCGCTTGGTGACTAGGTACGAGTTTTACCCGTGAGATCGGCGATCATATCTTTGAGATTGCCGGTCTTCATAGCATCAGCCATGTAACCCTTTGCTTGCTCGATCCCTTCGTTGGCGACCTCGATTGTGATCAGGGTCGTCCCAGTCTTCTCAGCATGCTTGAGAATCAATGCTTTTGTGCAATCGCGCATGAACCCTTCAGGAGCTCGATCCAATCTGGCCTGAGCCTCATCCGTCCAGGTATAGGGCGAAGCGGCTTCAGATTGTCCATTCGAGCCATTCCCATTCGTTTTTGGCGGCTGTTGCGAGGATTCGGCTGCGGCAGATGTACCGGTACCTTTATTCGAGAAAATTGGAGTGTACTCCTCTGCTGCGGCCTCCTTAATCATAGGGGCGGCATACTCGAGCGTGATGGTCGTCATCCCCAACTTCCTGGCGCTCTTCTCAATCCTCGCTTTCGCCCGTCTCCGTTGGAAACCGGCAGGCACGGCACGGATAGCCTCCTTGGCATCCTTAGTCCATTGCATTGGCACGTCATCGTAGGCAACGTCTGTCTCCAGTTCCCCTTCCGAAGCGGCCGCCACTTCAAAAATCTTCTTATCGACCTGTTTAAACTTACTCCCGTCCGCGCTGCACACCGGGCAACGAACCGGAGTGTCTCCTTTTCCGATGTAGCCGCATCCGTCACAAACGAAATAGGCTTGATCCATGCGGTCGAGGTAGGCTTGCGTTGAGGCGTTGATCTCCTTCGGCTTCTCTTCGACGATCTGGGTCATAATGCCGCTCAATGTTGGACCCATAAGATCCTTTGTCACGGCCTCGTCGGCCTGCATGCGGTCGCGGTCGATTCCCGCGGCATCAAGATTTCCACCCAGCGCTCGCATGGCGTCCATGGCACCTTTGGGAAGAATATGCCCAACAGCCGCGTCGACGACGGTGTTGCTGATGATGGTATGGCCTTTTTCGATGGCATATCGGTGAATGGCGGTTTTCGCAACTCCACGCGCAAAAACCGGGATCTTTTCCATTCGTCGAAGCGACTCTTCCGTCCAGGCAATTGTGTATTCCGCTTGGGTGTCGATCGGGGGTACGTATTTGCGGTTGGAGACCAGCACATTACAAGGCGCACTCCGCAAGAGATTCTCGGTGTTGCTGCCGATATCCATGTCCTCATCGCTATGGACGCCGATGCGCCCTACGATCAACAAGGCAGGGACATCCTTGCGAACATATTGAATGATCTTCTCAAACGCTTTTCCGTCCAGCAAGGTCGTTTTGACGTCGGTTTGTTCGGCTTGAGCAATTTCACGGGAGATGTCGAGGTGAGATTGGTAGATCTTCGCCAGGCCGCTATCGATAATCTCTTCGTGGAGCTTTTCCTGCTCTTTAAACCGAAAGACCTTGCCGGCCTCTTCATTGAGTACTCCGGAAATACTGTGGAAGGCGGCATAATGAAAATATGGGTCGAAGGCTGAAATCGCTTCAACCGGCATGTGAAATGCTTTGCCGAGGGCAAGCCCGGTCATCAAACCTCCGAACGAATAGGGACTTCCGTCGACTGCGACTACGATCTTGCCTCCGGTCAACGGCTGGATATTTTTGATGACCAACATGTCGGAGTTACGGACTCGACGGATGACGCGTTCGGTGTTACTGCCGATCACACTATCTTTAACCGCGCCGACCCCCAGGGCACCCATAATGACGAGATCGTACCCGTTGGTGTTGATATCCTCAGCCAGCACCTTCCAATTTCGCCCTTCAAGCGATCGTCGCTCGATCGGAAGGTTGGCGTCCGTACATTTCTTGTCGACATAATCCAGATAGGAATCGGTGATGATTTGCAGCCCACGGGTGATTAACGAATCGTGAATTTGACGTTGGCGATCCAGTTCCTTTTCATCATGGTATTCCTCGGGCAAGCCGGCTTCCATTTGTTTAAACCGCTTGTCATGCATCTTTGCCGCGTAGACATGGCTTCCCACGACCGTTGACCCGAAGGTCTTGGCCAAGTGGACGCCGACATCCACAGCCGTATTGGAATGGTCGGAATTATCAACGGGAATATAGATGGTCTTGTACATCAGGAGCGCCTCCTTAAGGCGCGAACCAGACAAAGGGATAATGTCCGTAATTATATGAAAAACAAAACGATTAACGTAAGAATTTGATACCCAAAGGAGTTGAATGATAGCACTGGCCGAAACTGGAATGCAAGGCGTCGCAGGGTGCTAAGTGAATAGATTACGCTCGTTGCTGAAGCATGATCTAGCGGCCGATTGGGCATCATACGGCGGAACTTGCCCTTGGCTCGGTTGTCTGGGAAGGAGAGGTAGCCGGTCGACGAGTGCGAAGAATCTCTTCAAGCGACAAGAGGGCATCTCGACCGGAATTGCCCTCAATGCCGCGGCTAAGATTCTGATCGGCATAGGTCGGTGATGGATTGGACGACTGAGAAAGCGAGCCGGTCCACCGACGAGGATCCGTGCTGCCGTGTTTTCGCTCCCATGCCTTGAGACAGGCTTTGGCGATGATCTTGTTTAATGGCGCTGGGTTATAGAGCAATTTTCGGATACTCGATGGAGTCAGCATCAAGGGGTTGTAGCCAGTAGACAGGTATCCTTCCTCTAGAAGCCGCTGCTCCAGATCGGTGTTCGGCTGGATACCCAAGAAGAACATCAGTGGGAAAACACGCTCCTCCCCGAGAATCGAGGCTACCATCTTGTAGGCCTCGACGCTCTGCAACAGGGTTTCTTCGGTCTCTTTAGGGCTATTAAGGGAGTAATTCAGGATAACCTTGCCGTTAAACCCAGCCTCCGCTAGATAGCGACAACCGTCATAGAGCCGTTCCAGCTTGAATCCCATATGGAGATTGTTCAGGACTTCTTGCGAGCCGGAGGTGATGGCGACTTCTAAGTCGCCGACCCCTGAGCGAACCATCAGCTTGGCGAAGTCGGGCGTGATCAAAGAGGTGCGAATATAGCCGGACCACTCGATCTCCAGCTTCTCGCTGATGATGCGCTCCATGATCTCCGTACATTGCGGATAGGCTTCCTTGCCCGTAATGAATTGGGCGTCGGTAAACCAAAAGCGACGGGCGCCCCACTGATGATAATGCTGGGAGATGTCTTTCACGACCATGTCCGGTGGTCGGTACCGCACTCGCTTGCCCTCAATGTAGGGATACAGGCAGAAAGCACAATCATAGGGACAGCCTCGTTTCGACTGCACTCCAATCGACTCACCTTGGTACTCCTGCCATTGTGGAAAAATGGAGGTCAGATAGGGGAGGTCGACGGCCGGGGCATCAAGCAGCGGTGGGGAACCCTGTGAGCCTTTTCGGATCCGCCCCCCTTCTTTGATGATATAGCGTTCGTCGTCGATCGAACGCCCTTCAAGGAGTTTTAGGATTGCATCCTCCCCCTCACCCAATATGCCGATCGTCCCTTCCGGAAGCTTCTCGATGAGTTGATCGGCAAAGGCAGTGAATGCTCCGCCTCCGATCATGATCTGTGCCTTGGGGCATTCTTTGCGAACCAGTGCCGGATAGGACAGGATCGTGTAGATATGACTGTAGTACCGATAGAGTTGCTTTACGCCCGCGACCGATGCCGCGATACGCTTGAGAGGGTTACTCGCAAAATAAAAATTGAAGGCGTGTTCCAGCGAGGAATCCCCTTCATGGGGCGAGAAGATCTGGATATCTCGCCATGAAAAGCAGACCAAATCCGGTGTGAAATCCGTTGCAGCATCGCGAATAGCCTGGCTGCGCTGGTTGATGGGAAATAACGACAGGTCGAGGATACGCTGTCGAACGTCTGGTTTCCGACGATGGATAAAGTCGGCTAAATAGGTGATCCCAATTGGATACACCTTCTTGCAGGGAAGGAAGATATAGAGAATGGAGTTCACGACGTCGGACTACTTTGTAGCTATATGGATGGCAACAATGCCGCCGCTGAGATTCTTATACGACACCTGACGAAATCCTGCATCCCGGAGGATTTGGCACAACCGCTCTTGATCGGGAAACCTCCGAATCGAAGCGGGGAGGTATTCATAGACGCCGGTGCGATCACGAGCCACGATCGTACCGATCCAAGGCAACAGCTTGAACGAATACCAATCGTATAGGGTCCGTAACCAACCGAACACCGGGCGCGAGAACTCCAAGCACACAAAGCGGCCGCCGGGTTTCATCACGCGGCGGATCTCCTTCACGGCTTGGGCCAAATCTCCAACGTTACGCATACAGAAACCCGTCGTCACCGCATCAAACGTATTGTCGCCGAAACCGAGATGCTCGGCGCTGGCTTGAAGGCAGGTGATCTTGTCGGAGAGTCGTTTCTTCCCGACTTTTTTGAGACCTTTGGCCAGCATCGCATGGTTCAAGTCAGAGGCAATCACGCGTCCCTCAGGCCCCATCCGAGATTCGATAAGAAGTGCAAGATCGGCAGTGCCCGCTCCCACATCGAGGGCCGTCCCTCGCCCGAGAGGGGCGATGAAGGAGGCGGTGATTTTCTTCCAGTAGTAATGGAGGCCAAAACTTAGGAGCGTATTGTTGAGATCGTAGGTGCCGGCTATGGAGGTGAACATCCGCTGGACGGCATCCTCACGCGCTTGCCCGGACCATGTGGAGACGACCTTCGCCGGAGCTTGCGAGTCCTGTGCTAACTGAGGACGCTCGGTTTTCACCATTTGATCGTGGTAGCACCCGCTTTCACGCTTTGTCAAGGCGGGTGAATCTGATGGTATAATCCTGTCCCCCTCCATGCGACTGCATGGGGAATCTCTGTAGAAGAAAGATAGGAAACCGATGGGTCATTCAATCGTGATCAAAGGAGCCCGGGAGCACAATCTCAAGAACATCGACGTGGACATTCCACGCGACAAACTCGTGGTCATCACCGGCCTGAGCGGGTCCGGCAAGTCGTCGCTCGCCTTCGACACCATCTATGCCGAGGGACAGCGTCGGTATGTTGAATCGCTCTCAGCCTATGCCAGGCAGTTCCTCGAACAGATGGGGAAGCCGGACGTCGATTCGATTGAAGGCTTATCTCCCGCGATTTCTATCGAGCAAAAGAGCACCAGCCACAATCCTCGTTCTACCGTCGGTACCGTCACGGAGATCTACGATTATCTCAGGCTCCTCTTCGCCCGCGTCGGACATCCCTACTGTTTTCAGTGTGGACAAGAGATCGCTGCGCAGACCGTGCAGCAAATGGTCGATGCCATTGCCTCGTTGCCGGAAGGGGAAAAGTTTCAGATTCTGGCGCCGATTGTCCGCGGTCGGAAGGGCGAGTATCGCAAAGAGTTGTTAGACATGCGCAAGGCGGGCTATGTGCGGGCCCGCATTGACGGCAAAGTTGTGGATCTGGGCGAGGACATCACGCTCGACAAGCAGAAAAAACATACGATTGAGATCATTGTCGATCGGTTGGTGATGAAGCCAGGCGATGCGCTCATGCGCCGGCTGGCCGATTCGGTAGAGACATCGGTCAAGCTGACCGGCGGATTGGTGGGCGTGCTCACGGAAAATGGACAGACCAAGCTCTATAGTGATCGGCTGGCTTGCATCAAGTGCGGCGTCAGCTATCCCGAAGTCACACCCAGGGTGTTTTCCTTCAATAGTCCGCACGGTGCCTGTCCCGCTTGTGACGGGATTGGCTATGCCGTAACACCAGGTTGTCCCGAGGAAGAGGACTTCACTTTGCTGGAGCTTTGCTCGGTCTGTCATGGGGCGCGCCTCAAGCCGGAAAGCTTGTCGATCAAACTGGCGAAAAGGTCGATCGCTGAAGTCACCAACCTCTCGGTGCGGGCGGCTGCCGACTTTTTTCACAATCTCAAGTTCTCGGACCGGGAGCTTGTGATCGCCCATCGTATCTTAAAAGAAATTCGTGAACGATTAGGCTTTCTCGTCAATGTCGGCTTGGACTACCTGACGCTCGATCGGGCGGCGGCGACCTTGTCCGGCGGCGAGGGGCAACGGATTCGCTTGGCGACGCAGATTGGGTCCGGGCTGGTCGGCGTGCTGTACATCCTCGACGAGCCGTCGATCGGGTTACACCAGCGGGACAATCGGCGGCTGTTGCAGACGTTGCTCAGGCTGCGGGATCTGGGGAACACCGTCGTCGTCGTCGAACATGATGCAGAAACCATGATTGCGGCGGATCACATTCTCGACATGGGTCCCGGAGCGGGCTCCCAAGGAGGGCATGTCATCGCGCAGGGTACACCGCAGCAGGTGATGGGCGATCTCAACTCGTTGACCGGTCAATATCTGCGCGGGGTTCAGACGGTGTCCGTGCCGCAACGGCAGCGGAAGCCAAGAGGAATGCTCTCGGTAGTCGGGGCCCAGAAGCACAATTTGAAAAACGTCACAGCAAAAATTCCTCTCGGACTCTTTACCTGCGTCACGGGCGTGTCCGGATCGGGCAAGAGCACGCTGGTGTTGGAGGTTTTGTTTCATTCTCTGTCCCAACTCCTCTATCACAAGAAGCCCAAGATCGATGGATGCAAAGAACTGAAGGGGGTCGACGCGCTCGACAAGATCATCGACATCGATCAGTCCCCGATCGGCCGGACACCTCGGTCCAATCCTGCCACCTATACGGGCCTATTCGGGTACATTCGTGATCTCTATTCGAATCTGCCGGAGTCACGGGTCCGTGGCTACAAACCTGGCCGCTATAGCTTCAACGTCAAAGGCGGCCGCTGCGAAGCCTGTCAGGGCGATGGACTCATCAAGATCGAGATGCATTTCCTGCCCGATGTCTATGTGACCTGCGAAGTCTGTAAAGGCCAACGGTACAACCGTGAAACGCTGGAGATCCACCACAAGGGCAAGAGCATCGCTGATGTGCTGAACATGACGGTGGACGATGCGTTGGAGTTTTTCGAGCATATTCCCCTGATCAAAACGAAGCTTCAAACGCTGCACGATGTCGGCCTGCACTATGTGAAGTTAGGGCAATCGGCGACGACACTCTCCGGCGGAGAGGCACAGCGGGTGAAGTTGTCACGCGAGCTGTCCAAGCGGGCGACCGGGCGCACGATGTACATCTTGGATGAGCCGACGACCGGCCTGCACTTTGCCGACGTGCAGCGATTGCTCGATGTGCTGGATCGCCTGGTCGAATCAGGGAACACGGTGCTGGTGATCGAACACAATCTCGATGTGATCAAAAATGCCGACTGGATCATCGACCTCGGCCCGGAAGGCGGCGATCGTGGTGGTGAGATTGTCGCAGAAGGACCGCCGAAAGAGATTGCGAAGGCGAAACGGTCGTATACGGGACAAGTGTTGAAAGAAGCGGGGCTGTAGGAGACTGGCTCCACGAGTGTGTCCAGAAGTAGCTATTCTGACAGGGCCAGATATGTCGAGGTGTCATGACTTTGTTGGTAGGGAATGCTACCATCGCGCATGGATTTGATGTGGCTCTGAGTAGTCCGATGTGTGGCCCGATGTCTATCAAAACAGGCTATGATGACGGCTCAAGAAGCTATTGATACAGCGGTCCAACGGCTAGTCACTGCGGCCAATCCGAAAAAAGTCATTCTCTTCGGCTCATTGGCAGAAGGAACGGCCACGTCGGAATCCGATGTGGATTTGCTTGTGATCGAACCTGAGGTCGCCTCCAAACGCACAGAAATGGTCCGTTTGCGAAAGGCCATTGGGTCCATCGGATTCCCGGTCGATGTGCTTGTTGTTTCAGAAGGGGAAGTGTCAGACTGGGGACATCTCCCTGGAACAGCTATATACTGGGCTCTGAAGGAGGGGAAGGTCCTCTATGAAGCGGCCTGAGGACCTGGCTCGCCGCTTCCTTGTTCTGGCCGACCGCGACATTAAAGCATTCCACAAGCTGTCTGGCGATTTGGAAATAGACGACGAGGTTGTCGGTTTTCATGCGCAGCAAGCGGTCGAAAAATGTCTCAAGGCGGTGTTGGCCAAGCATTGTGTCGAACTGCGAAAAACTCATGATCTACAGCTTCTCCTTGACCTCCTAGCCCAGAATAATCTGCTGAGTCCACCGTTGCGTGATGGAATCGACGCCCTAGGTCCGTTCGCAGTTGAGCTGCGATACGATTTGATGGAAACGGACCCACTTGATCGTGAACAAGCGAGGGCAGTTGTCTTGGCTGTTCGTGACTGGGCAGAGCAGCAGGTCTCATAGAATCAACTTCGAGTTGCATTGAAATTTTGTGATCGCTGCAAAAAGACCGCCCAAAGAGATTGCCAAGTCGAAACGATCGTATACGGGACAAGTGCTCAAGGAAGCAGGTGTGTAGGGGACTGGCTCCGCCACCAGGCGGTGCCTGTCCCCGTGGGATGGGCGGAAGGGCGAGCATTCCGGGTTCGCCGTGATACGATAAATCTTCGCGCCACCCTGATTCAGCGCTATTTGGCTGTGCGCCTTGTCGGATGAAATGACACAGAACGGTGCCCAGCACCATTACTGCTTCTGGATGGCAGCCAACGCTACGGCGAACCCTCCAAGTTCCTTCATTTCGCCCGCCAGGGAAAGTGAGAAGGGCATGAAAGGGAAACTTGAAGGTTGCTCATATGCCTTCATCAATCAATGGGTGATGAAGCTACATGCTTAAAAACAAGGATGTAATTGCTCAGCCTAGCCGTGGTCGGTTTTTCCCTGTTACCATAGCGTGGACAATAAAGACGTTGCACGACCTTAAGTTTGCCCCTCCTCCCTACCAAAAGCGATTAGACATCATATTTAGAAATTCGGATAGGACCAGCGCACATGGGCGAGTAGTTGCTGCACTGCATCCGCCGTATGAGATGGTCATCTATTCAGTTCCTGAAGAGATGAATCAGCAACACGCCAAGACTGTCCTGGATTTGGCAATGCGTGAATTGGCTGAATTCGGTACAAATGCAACGCCGTATGACAGACGCTGCATGTCCTTGTCGTATCGGGTGTATCACTCCTCGGAGAGTTGTCTGATCCTCGCGAAGCGAGTTCGTAAAGGAACGCAAACCAAGTACCGAGGCGACGGCAAGTTTTCAAATGCCTTTAAGCCAAAAGGCATTAAGACAGATGAGCTGATCATTAAGTCTATTAGCCTCATTTAGTTCGTAGTTGGAACCACCTGCAGTTTTCTTGAGAGGGCTAAGCCCTTGATTTTCTTGCTGACGATCTCCAACCGATAAATACCATTTCCTTTCCCGCTGCCTGAATTCAAGCGACAATATGCCAGCAGTTCCTAAAAGACGAAGGAGTCTGTCTCATGCAGACGATCGCGTTGCTGACGATTTCGAACGTGTTTATGACCATCGCCTGGTACGGCCATCTGAAGTTCAAGGAGGCTCCCCTGTTCACCGTGATTCTGGCGAGTTGGGGGATCGCCTTTATCGAATACTGCTTCCAGGTACCGGCGAATCGGATTGGTCATGCGCAGTTTAGCGCCGCACAGCTGAAGACGATTCAGGAGGTCATCACGCTGGTCGTCTTCTCGATCTTCTCCGTTGTGTACCTGAAGGAAGCACTGAAGTGGAACTATGTGGTGGGATTCGCGCTGATCGTAGTGGCCGTCTTTATCATCTTCAAGGAATGGTAGTGGTCTCCGTCTAATTGGTCTTGCTGATCAAATCGTTCCAAACCCGCTTGCAGCTCATTCCCTAGCTTATTACAATACCGCCCAATTCACTCCGACCATCCAGCGAAGGGGGAAAATCGGTATGCCGAAGGCGAAGAAAACAGAGTCTGGAGCACAGGCCGAAAAGGAAACGAAAAAGTCCGCCACACCTGTGAAGGTAACGCCGCCTACTTCTGAGGATTTTGAAAAGCTCGGCGTCTTCTACATGGGCCGGCCATACGATCTTGCCACGAAGCAGGCCAAGCCGGGATGGCTCCTCTATGACTCGAAAGATCTGGTGACGCACGCGGTCTGTGTCGGGATGACGGGTAGCGGCAAGACCGGCTTATGTCTCGCTCTTCTCGAAGAAGCGGCGATCGATAACATTCCAGCCATCATCATCGATCCCAAGGGCGACCTGGGCAATTTGATGCTGACATTTCCAAGCTTGAAGGGTGAAGACTTCCAACCCTGGATCAATGAAGACGATGCGCGCAAGAAGGGCTTGTCCTCCGCCGACTATGCCAACGCGCAGGCTGAATTATGGACCAAGGGATTGGCTGGTTGGCAACAAGACGGCGCGCGCATACAGCGGTTCCGCGATGCCGCGGACATCGCTATTTACACGCCCGGCAGCAGCGCCGGGTTGCCGGTGTCGATTTTGAAATCGTTTGCCGCTCCGTCGGCTGATGTCTTGAAAGATGCGGAGTTGTTGCGCGAGCGTATCAGCACGACGGTCACGAGCCTCCTTGGCCTGCTGGGTATCGAGGCTGACCCGATTCAAAGCCGCGAGCACATCCTCCTCTCCACGATTTTCGACCAGACCTGGAAGAAAGAAGAAGATCTGGATTTGGCCGCGCTGATCCATGCGATTCAATCGCCTCCTGTGTCCAAGATCGGGGTCATGGACGTCGATTCCTTCTTCCCGTCGAAAGAACGTTTTGCACTGGCGATGAAACTGAATAACCTCCTCGCTGCGCCGGGATTTCAGGCCTGGCTCGAAGGGGAAGCGCTGGATATTCAGTCCATCATGTACACGCCCTCAGGCAAGCCTCGCTTGGCTATTTTCTCGATCGCTCATCTGAACGATGCCGAGCGGATGTTTTTCGTGACACTGCTGCTGAGTCAGATGGTCGGGTGGATGAGGGCGCAATCGGGCACAACCAGCTTGCGGGCGCTCCTCTACATGGATGAGATCTTTGGGTATTTCCCACCGGTTTCCAATCCGCCGTCGAAATTGCCACTGCTGACCTTACTGAAGCAGGCGCGTGCCTTTGGTCTTGGGGTCGTGCTTGCCACACAGAATCCCGTCGATCTTGATTACAAGGGGCTGGCCAACACCGGCACCTGGTTCATCGGTCGGTTGCAGACCGAGCGAGATAAAGCCCGTGTATTGGAAGGCCTGGAAGGGGCTTCGAGCAGCGCAGGGAAGAAGTTTGATCGGGGTCAGATGGAGCAAACCCTGGCCGGACTCGGGAATCGCATTTTTCTCATGAATAACGTCCATGAGGACGAACCGGTGGTGTTCGAGACCCGTTGGTGTCTGTCATATCTCCGCGGGCCGCTCACGCGGACGCAGATCAAGACCCTGATGGATCCAGTGAAGCATGAAACGTCAAACGTGACACGTGAAACGTCCGAGTCAAAGTCGTCGGCTTCGAACGCGTCACACCTCACGCCTCACGCGTCACGTCCCATGCTGCCTCCCGATGTGCCACAGCACTTTGTACCGCTTCGGAGTACGAAACCGGAAGGGAGTGCGCTGGTATACGTACCGATGCTGCTTGGGTCGTCACAGATCCGGTTTTCAGATTCGAAGAGCGGCATTGACACGACTCAGGAGGTGACCGTCGTCGCTCCCATGGTAGATGGTCCCGTGGTGGTCGATTGGGATAAAGCCGATTCGGCGGGCTTGTCCGTGGATGATCTGGAACAAGATCCCGGAAAAGGCGCCCAGTTTCTTGCGTTACCGACAAGTGCCGGTAAGCTGAAGAGTTACACCGATTGGAGCAAGGACTTTGGCGGATGGCTCTACAGGACGCAGAAGGTGGAAGTATTCAAGAGCCCCAGTACTAAAGAAGTGTCCAGTCTTGGTGAGTCTGAGCGTGATTTCCGTGTGCGATTGCAGCAGGTTGGGCGTGAAACTCGCGATAAAGCCGTGGAAGAACTCCGCCAGAAGTATGCCTCGAAGATAGCGACGCTTGAAGAACGCATCAGGCGGGCCGAATTGGCAAAGGAAAAACAGCAGACCGAATCACACGCCAGTCAGGTACAGGCGGCGATTTCCGTCGGAGCCTCCATCCTTGGGGCCTTTATGGGACGAAAGACGATCAGTGCCTCGAACATCGGTCGGGCAACGACTGCGGTTCGGAGTGCCGGTCGGGTTATGAAGGAGTCGAAAGATGTCGGCGTGGCGGAAGAGAATCTGGCCGCTCTTCAACAGCAGCTGGCCGATCTTGAAGCGCAGTTCAAATCAGAGAGTGACGCCCTGGCGGCAGCGACCGATCCTCTGAACGAAAAGCTCGACATGATTTCAATCAAACCTACAAAGGCCAACATTGCTGTGAAGCTTGTGGCTCTCGCCTGGATGCCTCATTGGCGGGACGGGAATGGGCAACTTGCCGCCGGGTGGACGTAAGACAAGGCGGCGTATGATCAGGTGTTTTCGTTGAGTGTCAGCTCGGTGTCCTCGGCGTAGTTGTGTCTCGCCCTCCTCAAAGTCTTCACGGATTTCCTATCAAGTTTCGTCACCTAAGTGCCGAAAAAGTAACGACTTGGTTTGTGTGCCATTCGGCTTTCGAGCGGCATAACCGACGTATGACTTCGGATCTCTCACCACAGCCCATCGTGCGGACGCCGTTCAACTGGGCCAGAGGCCTGTGGGAGGCGTTACCCAAAGGGCTTTCTCTGGAGGGTGAAGAGTGGGCGCGCCGACATCGTGGGATTGTGTGGCTTCTCTGGGTCCATGCGGTGGGGGTTCCACTCTTCGGTGTGGCGGTAGGGCGGTATGTCTTCCTCGGTCTGATCGGAGGGGGCGTTCTCCTGGGCCTTGCTGGACTGGCCGCAAGCCAGGTGTTACCTCATCGAGCACGCGCTGCCGTGGCCACAGTGGGGTTGATCTCTGCCTCGACGCTACTGGTGCATCTGTCCGGCGGCTTTATTGAGGCGCATTTTCATTTTTTTGTCATGATGGTCGTGATCGTTTTGTACCAGGATTGGATGCCCTTTGTCTTAGCTCTTATGGCCGTCGTCGTAGACCACGGCGTGATCGGCACCTTGGCTCCAACGATGGTCTACAACCATGCTGCGGCGCAGCACCATCCATGGAATTGGGCGCTCATTCACGGGGGATTCATCCTGGCCGAGTCAGCCGCGCTACTCATCTATTGGCGTATGAATGAAACCGTACAGGGGGAACTGTCTCGAGAGAAGGAGAGAGCTGAGGCCGCCAGCCGAACGAAATCGCAATTCCTAGCCAATATGAGCCATGAGATCCGGACGCCGATGAACGGGGTGTTGGGCATGGCGGAGTTGCTCTTGTTGACGAATCTCACCGACAAGCAACGACGCCAGGTAGAACAGATTCGCGGGTCAGGCACTCAACTACTGCACGTTATCAACGATATCTTGGATTTCTCGAAGATCGAAGCGGGGAAGATCGTACTGGAGCACAGCCCGTTCGATGTGGCCTCCGTGATTTCCGAGACCGTGACGTTCTTCGGGCAATCTGCCCGTGCAAAGGGGCTGACGCTTTCTTGCACGGTTGATCACGATGTACGCACCAAAGTGGTGGGAGATGCCCACCGGCTGCGCCAGGTGCTGAACAATCTCATCGGGAACGCGATCAAATTCACTGCGTCAGGAGCCGTTTCCGTTACGGTGCGATCGGTGGCCGGAGTGGTCGGTGGGTTCGAGATCGCGGTGGAAGATACCGGAATTGGTATCTCAGACGAGACCCAAGCGGTGCTTTTCAAAGAGTTCTCTCAAGCCGACAGTTCGACGACTCGGAAGTACGGGGGGACTGGTCTTGGACTGGCCATCTGCAAACGATTGGTTGAAATGATGCAAGGGACGATTAGAGTCGACGGACGGTGCGGAGGCGGGGCGCGGTTCTCGTTTACGGTCCGGTTCACTGAGCAGGTCGGAGCTGGCGTGACATCCAGTAGGATGGCTGGCCATGAGGATCAAGAGGCCGCCTAGTTTGAAATCATAAGGAGGACACATCATGGAGCTTCACACACTTGGCCATGATCATAGGAAGGGGTGGTCGGTAAAGAGCCGGCCACGGATCGACTCACGCCAGACGTTAGTCGTTGTGTTTGGGTCTACCAGCTTGCTCGATGCTTCAGGGCCGATCAACGAGTTGCTGGAGGAGTACAGCGAGTCCGTGGTTGTCGGCTGTTCCACGGCTGGAGAAATTTTGGGGACCCAGATCTTTGACGAAAGTCTCAGCGCGGCGATCGCCAAATTTGAGCATACGAATCTCCGGGTAGCCAGTGCTCCGGTACAGTCGGTGGACAATTCCTTCCAGGCCGGGCAGGAGATTGCCCAACAGCTGAATGATTCAACCTTACGTGGCATCCTCGTGCTGTCAGACGGCCTCAGTGTGAACGGGAGTGAGTTGGTGCGAGGCTTGAATTCGACCGTGCTCCCTTCTGTTATCGTCACGGGTGGTTTGGCCGGTGATGGCAATCGATTTCAGCGGACGTGGGTCTTGCAGGATCGACGTCCTCAACCGGGGTTTGTGACGGCGGTGGGGTTCTATGGGAACCATGTGCGGATCGGCCACGGATCCAAAGGGGGATGGGATCTATTCGGACCTGAACGACGCGTCACGAAGTCCAAGGGAAACATCCTCTTGGAGCTTGATGGTCGTCCTGCCCTTCAATTGTACAAAGAGTATCTCGGTGAGCGAGCTGCCGGCTTACCCGCTACCGGCCTCTTGTTCCCTCTTGCGTTGCGAGCCAACCAATCAGATTCCAAGAGCCTTGTCAGGACGATTCTCGCTGTGAATGAGGAAGACCAATCCCTCACTTTCGCAGGTGATATCCAGGAAGGCGCGTTGGCGCAGCTGATGAAGGCCAACTTCGATCGATTGGTACAGGGTGCGTCAGAAGCGGCCACGACGACCAAGCTCTCGGCCGATGACGATTCCTGTACCCTTGCCATTGCGATCAGCTGCGTCGGACGTCGACTCGTCCTCGGGGAGCGGACGGAAGAAGAGACGGAAGCCACGCTGGAGGTGCTCCCGAAGCGAACCCAACAAATTGGATTCTACTCGTACGGGGAAATTTCACCCTATGCCACCGGCGCCTGTGACCTCCACAACCAGACGATGACGCTCACGACACTGAGTGAGGCGGCGTGATTGCCCATGCATCCTCTGCTGGCAAGACAGCTGAAGCGGGTAGGTCTCGATCAGGATCACCCACCACCGACACCGGAGGTCTGGGGTGAAATCCTGGAACGAATCAGCCAAAGCTATGTGGAAGCGGATCAGGGGCACGCGCTGTTGGAACGATCGCTTGCCCTTTCATCGGAGGAGATGCGAAACCTCTATGCGCAGCTTAAGCAGACCAGCGAGACCCAACTGGCTCAGGAGCGAAACAAGCTCCAGGCGGTCCTGCAGGCCATGGGAGACGGCCTCTGCGTCGTGGATGCGGCGTGGAAGATCCAGATGGTCAATCATCAAGCAGAAGTCCTATTCGGAAAGACTGCGTCGATACTTGTCGAGAGCCCTGTGTACCGAATGATTTCACCGGGTCCGGAGGAGTACCGAGAAGACTGTCTGATTACCGACAGCACCTTACCGCCTCTGGCCTCGGGTGAACCCTACCGGACAGAGGATGGTCTCTTGGTGACGGGAGACGGGCAGCTTGTCGCGATTGCGCTGGTCGTGACCCCGATGCTCTTGGATGGGGTTGTCATGGGGGCCGTCCTCGTATTCCGGGATATCACTCGTCAGAAACAGATTGAACGAGAGCGCCAACAGACCGAAGGGGTTCTTCGGCGAATTCAATCGGGATTATCCGAGTTGGCCAAGAGCCCGCAAATTTACGGCGGGAACTTACAAGACGCGTTTCGAACGATTACGCGGGTGGCGGCCGAATGTCTTCATTCGGAACGAGTCAGTATCTGGTTTTTTACCGGGGATCGATCGGCGATCCAATGTGCCGATCTGTATCAGCTCACCACGCGTGCGCATACTCAGGGTGCGGTGTTGAGTGCCATCGAGTATCCGAAATACTTTCAGGAACTTGACACCGAACGAATCGTGGCGGCTCATGAGGCCCAACGAGATTCGAGGACCGCTGAATTCACCACGAACTACCTGACTCCTCTCGGGATCACGTCTATGCTTGATGTTCCGATCCGGTCCGAGGGCAAGATGGTCGGAGTGATTTGCCATGAGCATATCGGCCCCATGCGATGCTGGACGTTAGAAGAACAACATTTCGCGGCCTCCGTCGCGAATACGGTGGCCTTAGCCATGGAAGCTGCGGATCGACGAAGGGTGGAACAAGCGCTGCGGACCAGTGAAGGGCGTCTCACGACGACCGTGCAGAGCACCAACATCGGAATCTGGGACTGGGATCTCACTTCGAACGAGGTCTATCTCTCACCGGAATGGAAGCGCCAACTGGGGTATGACGAGGATGAACTCGACAATACGTTTCAAGAGTGGGAGCGACGGATTCATCCCCATGATCATGATCGAGCAATGGGTACGATCGAGAGTTATCTGAGTGGACGCACGTCTGGGCTGGAGATCGAGCATCGCCTTCAGCACAAGGACGGCTCCTACCGGTGGATTCTTGCTCGCGGCACCATGATCAAGAACGAGGCGGATTTATCATCTCGTATCATGGGAATCCATCTCGATGTGACGGATCGTAAGGTCGGGGAGGAACAGCTCCGTCTGGCAAAAGACGCCGCCGAAGCCGCCAGCTTAGCCAAGAGCCAATTCCTGGCAAATATGAGCCATGAGATCCGTACCCCCATGAACGGAGTGCTGGGTATGGCGGAACTCCTCCTCCGATGCACGCTTGACGACAAGGAACGGCACCTGGTCGAGTCGATCCAACGTTCCGGCACGGCGCTGCTCTCCATTATCAACGACATCTTAGACTTCTCGAAAATTGAGGCCGGGAAGCTGCAGTTGGAGAGGATTCCGTTCGATGTACGGAGAACGATTCAGGAGGCTATCGACCTGTCAGGGCCTATTGCCCAGAGGAAGCAACTGAAGCTCTCCTTGCATATGGATCCTGATATTCCTACCTATTTACTTGGGGATCCGACTCGCTTGGGGCAGGTGCTTGTCAATCTGGTCGGGAATGCGGTCAAATTTACCGACCGAGGATCCGTCGAAGTATCGGTGACGAGCGAGAACCTGAGCGACCAGCAGCATGGATTGTCAGTCACCGTACGGGATACAGGGATCGGTCTCACTTCAGCCGTGCAAACCCACATCTTTGACGCGTTTTCCCAAGCCGATGGGTCGACGACACGGAAGTACGGAGGAACCGGCTTAGGGCTGGCCATTGTCAAACAACTCGTGACGCTGATGGGGGGGGGCATCGAACTGGAGAGCCGTGTAGGTGAAGGTTCGACATTCCGGTTCACTGCGCTCTTTACACGATGCGAACTTGCCCAGCACCCTGTCACGGTTTCGGAAGTCTCGACCACCGTCCGATCGGTACCGACCGATCTGCACGCGCAGCCTCAGAAGGAGCTGCACATTCTGTTGGTGGAGGACAATCCCGTCAATCGCGAAGTCGCCTCCGGCATGCTCGAGACGTTCGCATGCCGGATCGATATTGCTGAAAACGGAAGAGAAGCGCTGGCCGCGACGGAGACGAAGAAATACGATCTTGTTTTTATGGATTGCCAGATGCCTGAAATGGATGGCCTCACGGCAACTCGGTTGATCCGGGAACGTGAAGCCAAAGAGGCGCCCGCGGCTCGTGTCCCCCGGGTGCCGATTGTGGCGTTGACGGCGCATGCGATGCAGGGAGATCGAGAACTCTGTCTCGCCGCCGGTATGGATGATTATCTTACAAAACCATTCACGTTGACTCAGCTTGAAGATGTGTTGGTTCGATGGATTTCTGACAACAATACGAAGCAGACTCCTCGCGTGGCATCTGGGACGCCAGACGCTCTCGTCACCGGTGGCCAGGGGCCGACCGCTGCTGGGGGAGGAGGGCAGCGGTCTGATCCCATGGCTGACACTGCAATCCTTGATCAATCGGCCCTGGCCGCCATCCGCGTTCTGCAGCGCCCGGGTCACTCTGACATCTTCACCCGCATCGTCTCTCAGTATGTCGAGACATCACGAGAGATGGTCGCCCGGGTCCGTCAAGGAGTTCTCTCGAAGGATGCGGCTGAATTGCGTGCCGCTGCGCATCGGTTGAAATCAAGCAGCGCACAGTTGGGAGCCGTGGCCTTGGCTGCCGACTGCCGCGAGCTGGAACTGATGGGAGCTAGTGGAGAGCTCAACCGAGCGGGAGAAGTTTTGAGTCGGTTTGAACTGCACTACGCGTCTGCGTGCGCGGCACTTCAAGAGGAACTGGAGAAAGGAAGACCGGCCGCATGACACATGAAACTCGGCCAAAGGTTTTGATCGTGGACGACGATTCCATTGCTCGGTTGTTAGCCTGCGAGGCGCTTGAACAGTCCGGCTGTGATGTCAAAGATGCAGAGAATGGACGCCTTGGTGTCGAGGCCTTCAGCCAATACCGGCCAGACCTGGTCCTGCTGGATATCATGATGCCGGAGATGGACGGCTTTGCAGTGTGTGCGGCATTGCGACGATTACCGGAAGGGCAGCATACGCCGATCCTGATCATGACGGGACTGGAGGATTATCAGTCGATCACCCAAGCTTACGATGTGGGAGCCACCGATTTCATCGTCAAGCCGATCAACGGCCTTCTGTTGGGGCATCGGGCCCGCTATATGCTGCGAGCGGGTCAGGCCATGCAGGACTTACGTAACAGTCAGATCGAGTTAGTTCACGCTCGAGATGCAGCCCTTGAGGGAGCGCGGCTCAAATCGGAGTTTCTTGCCACGATCAGCCATGAGATTCGCACTCCGATGAACGGCATCATCGGGATGGATGAATTGCTGTTGGATATGGATCTGACACCGGAACAACGTGACTGTGCAGAGACGATCAAACTGTCCGCCAAAGCCCTATTGGACATTGTCGACGACATTCTAGATTTTTCCAAGCTGGAATCAGGGCGGGTCGCCCTCAGTCGGGAGGAATTCGAGGTCAAGGGGGTTGTGGCCGACCATCTTACGGCATTCCAGGAACGGGCCAAGGAGAAACGCATTCGCCTCCGATACGATATTGGATCGGCGGTTCCGTCGAAAGTGTTGGGGGATCCGGTCCGTCTCGGTCGCCTTCTCTCAGTCCTGCTCAGCAATGCCGTGAAGTTCACGGAACATGGAGAGGTCTGTGTGCGGGTTGAACCCTGTCCGCAGCCGACGGTTAGAGCGGGGGACAGCCGTCTCAGATTTAGCGTGAGTGATACAGGGATCGGGATTGAGGAGGCCGATGCCGATCGATTATTCCAGCCCTTCGTGCAAGTAGATGGGTCCAATCGGCGGAAGTATGGCGGGATGGGGTTGGGCTTGGCGCTTGCTAAACAGCTTGCCGAGCTGATGGGTGGGACGATGGAGTTTGAGAGTAAGATCGGGAAGGGAAGTACATTTTGGTTCGATCTGTCTCTCGCTCAAGCGGGCGACGGCGGGGTGTCGCCTGATACTCGTTGTGCGCTGGTGTATGTGAAGGAGGTGGTGAGCCAGGCTGTCCTGCTCAGAACATTGGAACGGCTCAAGTTTCGCACCCATACCATCCTGGAGGCCAAGCAACTCCACACTCTTGGGCCTGACCTTTCCCCAAACCTGTTGATTGCAGAGATCGATGTGTTGCGACAGGAAACGGACCGTGCCTCCGTGCAACAGCTTAAAGCGCGCTACCCGCATCTGAAAATTCTTGGGCTTACACACGATGCGGTAGGCGAAGGTGCGTCACGTCTGCCGTTTGAGATCAGTGGGTACCTCGAGAAACCGCTGACCGTGGAAGCCATCAAGGCTGTTGTCGAAACGAGGGGATGGGATACGTCAGCTCGGTGACTCGTCTCGCCGAACGTCTCTCCTTCAGCAATTCCATGACGAGTTGGTTATCGAGGCGGGTGGGGAGCATGGCGATCTTTCCGCTCAGTGCTTCTTGTCCTTTTGCATAATCTTATCGGTCCACGCCAGCAGGATGGCGGAGGCTAAGAATGTCATATGGATGAAGATCTTCCATTTCAGATGCTCAGGATCCTCGTTGGCTACGTCCACAAATCCCTTGAGCAAGTGAATGCTGGAGATCCCGATCAAAGAAGCCGCCAGTTTGATTTTGATCGTGCCGGGATCGACGTGGGTGAGCCAGTCCGGTCGATCTGGATGGTGTTCCAAATCAAGCTTGCTGACGAACGTGGCGTACCCCCCTATGACGACCATGGTCAAGAGATTGGCGACCATGGTCACATCGATCAACCCCAGGACCCCGAGCATAAACACGGTTTCTTCCATCTTGTTGATGTGGACGACCATCTCCCAGAGTTCAATGAGAAACTTGTAGGCATAAAGGAGCTCTGCCACGATCAGGCCGGCATAGAGTGGGGCTTGAATCCAACGGCTGGCGAAGACGACATGCTCGAACAACGCCTCGACTTGATTGCTGGCTGAGTGATGCTTCTTCGGGGATAGTATGCTCGCGTGAGTTTGTGGTAGTTGAGAATCAGACATCCAGGCCTCCTGACTGCGGCGTGATGTATCCTAGTCAGCGCGGTCGGGTCTGTCAATTCCAGTTACCAATGATAAGGAGGTCTGCAGCAGTATGGCGATTGTGTTTGATGCCGCTAGGGCAGAGCGTCAGTCGACAAACGGGCCAGAGTCTTCGTTAACAACGAGGCGCGGTTACAGGAATCCTTGATCTGTTCTGCGCAACGCCGGGGTGCTTCTTCAGCCGGTAAACGGGCAAGTAGGAGGTCTGTAAATCCATTGATAGACATCAGCGCGTTATTCAGGTCGTGCGCCAGCTTGGATACTGTGGCAGGCGAGATTGCGGTAGGGGAAGAGGCGTGCAAGACTCCGGTGGATATCATTGGTGCCCTGGCTCTGATGAAGGCAGATCGGACTGCCAGGGTCAGTTCCTGTGTTGACGGCAGAACACGGTGAAGCAGTGCGTGCGAGCCGGCCTGAACCGCCTCCAACAGAAACGCCTCGTTTCCTGATGGAGCGAATGCGATCACAGCGCTCTGTGGGGCAGCTGCCCGTAGCAGACGAACCGCATCCCCGCAGGTGCCGTCAGGCAACTCGACGTCCACGAGCAGCAATGATATCTCACGGTTCCCCAGGACCTTTATTGCTTCCTGAAGCGAATAGGCGATCTCCACATCAGGATTGAGAGAAAACAATTTTGCAAGCAGGTCTCTGAATTGCGGAGCGAGAGTTGCCTTCGGTTCGATCAGTAGGACGGAGGTCGTGTCCGATACGGGCATTGGCATGAGAAAATCCGACTCCGCTACACGTGGCTACCAGGCATCAATCCGGACAATATTTGTACAGGTCACCGCGGATCTTGAGGATAGACCCACCTCCTTCTTATCGGCACGATCGACCCCATGCTTAACGTAGTCGACGACGTGCGGAGCATCATGGCAGAGCGAGGGGTCGGTCAGGAGTGTGCCGGCTGGTATCGGTGGATCTCGGCTGTCTGATTCTCCAGGTGCTGGGTGTGCCTTGCGGGTTGGGCTCCTTTCAGTGGCCACAGAGGCTGGGGTATGACAGGCCAGGGTGTATCTCGATCAGTTGGAATCTGCACTCAATCGCCTACCTGACCCTTTGAAGCTTCCAGCGTAAAACGCTGCGATCTGCGAGCGGCGCCCAATATTCAGTTTCGTGTAGATGTTCGCGAGGTAGTTCTTGATGGTTTTTTCACTGAGGTGCAAATCGTGAGCGATCTCTTTGTTCGTGAGACCTTGTGCGACCAGCGGCAACAGCCGTTGCTCTTGGGGCGAGAGGAGCGAGCGCTTCGAATGGCCAGGTTCACGATACATGTTCTTCAGCCACCCCAGCGTCTGACCGGTCAACCGAGGATCGATGTGTACCTGTCCGGCCGCCACTGAACGAATGGCGCGAATAAGAGCATGAGAGGCGATGTCTTTCAGAATGTACCCGTGCGCTCCGGCAAGAATCGCTTCCAAGACGGTATGCTCGTCGGCGAAGCTCGTCAGGAAAAGCACGCGAGTCTGGGGACAGGTGGCAAGAATTTCTCGAGCAGCCTCCACGCCGCTGCCATCGGGCAATCGAATGTCGAGGAGCACCAGATCGGGCTGTAATCGGCAACAAAGTTTTGTGGCATCCTTCATCAGGCCTCCCTGAGCAAGGACCTTCATCCCAGGGGTCAGATTGAGGACCGCGCAGAGCCCGATGCGCACCACTTCGTGATCATCCACAATGATCAACCGGATCACCGACCCTTTACTCATACACGATGTCCTTTTTCAATGGTACGTCAACCGTAATGATGGTCCCTTGTTTCGGAGCGCTTTGCAGGGTAAAGGTACCGGATATGTGTCGCGCCCGCGCCGCCATGTTACTGAGCCCATGGCCCATGCGTCGCTTGCGGGTTTTCAGAAACCCGACGCCATTGTCTCCGATGACCAACCGGATGGAGTTGTCGATCAAGCTCAGCTGTACCCAGCGATGGGAGGCATGAGCGTGGCGGATGCTATTACTCAAGGCCTCCCGCGCGATATTGAGGAGTTGTTCCGCCAGCTGGGGAGTCACGAACGAAAGAACAGGACTCTTGATCTCAAGCTGGGGTGTGGCCTGGTCGGTTCCGGTCATTGACGCGATGAGTTGATTGAGCGCATGCCCAAAATCCAGTTCCGTGGGGGGGTGTCTTGTCAAGAGTGCGATAAATCGGCGAACGTCTACCATGAGATTGTTGAGTTGGCTGATGGCGTGACTCATATGGGCCTTCGAACGGCGGGCCGATTGCTTCATGGCCAGTTTCCCCGCCTCCAGTTGCATACCGATGGCATACAAGGCTTGCAGGAGGTTATCGTGCAGATCTCGACTCAGTTGCTCGCGTTCCTCCATGGCCAGCTTGCGCTCAGTAATGTCTTGGACTGCGGTCAGAAGCAACGGCCCCATGTGCCCGGATAGTTCGATCCGTGTCGCTTTCACCGACACCCAAATGATTTCTCCAGACTTTCTGATATAGCGATGTTCAGAGCTGTACTGTGACCGAACTCCCCGAAAAAACTCGTCTGTGAGCACGATATTGGCAGAAAGATCTTCAGGGTGCGTATAGAGCGCATAGGTGCTCCCGAGGATCTCTTCTTTCTCATAGCCCGTCAACTCGCACAAGGTCCTGTTGGCACTGATGGCACGCCAGTTCTCATCGAGAATACAGAGCCCGACGGGAGCTTCGGCCACGAATTGCTGGAGCCGTAGCTCGCTTGTGCGTAAGGCATCTTCAGCGCGTTTACGTTCCGTGACGTCCTGAAACGTCCACACGCGGCCGACGATTTCCCCACCAAGAATCTGAGGTCGCGAGTGCCGCTCGAACAGCCGGCCGTCTTTAAAACGCAATACGTCAAAGCTTGATTCTTCGGGATGGGCGTACAGTGCACGCACTTTCCCCAAAAACGAAAGGGGGTCTTCCAATTGATCTGCGACGGCGATGAGCAACGCGTCGTCGTCCTGACAATCGGCTAAATCAGGAGGAATGTTCCAAAGGGACAGAAAGCGCTGGTTGGTACTCGTGACCTTTCCGTGACGGTCGACGATGAGAAGACCATCCGCAACTGAGTTCATCGCAGCCTGAAGGAGCGAGTAGGAGTGCTTCTGATTGTCGATATTCTGAATGACGGCAATCAGATAGTCCTGATCCACGGAGCCGGAATGGACCAACGACACGGTTAAGGTGACCCAGACCCAGGTGCCATCGACCCGGCGATAGCGCTTTTCCATTGAGAAAGAGTGCCGTTTTCCGGCGAGCAATTCTGCAAGATGTGCAAGGTTCGCCTGGATGTCGTCCGGGTGGGTGTAGTCTCGAAAGTTCCGTCCGATGATCGCTTCCGGTGGATGTCCGATGATTTGGCATAGATGCGGATTTACTCGGAGGAATCGACCATCGAGAGTGAGTTGCGCAATCCCGACTCCTGCATGTTCATACAGCGTCCTCCATCGGGCCTCATTTTCACGAAGTTGGGACTCAATAAGCCGGGTGTCGGTCATATCACGGACAATGCAGCCGACGGTGGGGCTCCCTCGATAACCTCCTGGAATGCGTGTCAAAATTCCAGAAAAGTGGCGTCTGTCCTGACCGAGCCACACGCTATATTCGACGGTTGCAGGTTGTCCGGTGGTAATGACGCGTCGGATTGCTTCCACATAGTGGGTTCCGGTTTCAGGTCCGAAGATGTCAGTGATGAGCTTGCCGATGAGCTGAGCTTTGGGGACGAGCAGTTTGTCCTCGTTCCCTGTCCAGACGTGGAGGTATCGCCCGTCCTGATCGAATTCGAAGGCCAGGTCATCCAGCGCGTCTAGGAATGACCGGAGTCGGTCTTCACTTCTCAGCCTGGCTTCTTCAGCTCGTTTCAGGTCGGATCGATCGACGTAGAGACCGACGGCAAGCGAAACCTGCTCGAACTCGTCGGAGACAAAGACAGGCCAGAGGAGGAGATCGAGCATCTGACCGTCTTTACGCTGACGGCGCAATTCAATCGGGCCCGTTAGTTCTCCACGGATTCCTCTTTCCCACAAGGCATCAGACGTGGCCTCTTCCCCGGCGTGCACGTAGGGAATTTCACGGCCGAGCACCTCTTCCTCAGTCCAGCCAAACAGCCGGGTTGCCGCCTGATTCCAACTGATGACCCGACCGGCTCGGTCGAGGCAGACGAGTGGAAGGGCCGACTCGTTCACGAGCGTCCGGAGCAGTCGGGAAGTTTCCGCCAGCTGCTTTTCGGCCCGCTTCCTTTCCGTGATATCTTCACAGGCGACGAGGACAAGAGTCGTTCCCATGTGATCATGAATGGCTCGGGCTCGCTCCTTCACCCATAGTCGGGTGCCATCTTTCCGAATCTTTTGAGCTTCCCATTCCCACAAGGTATAGGGACTCGTCACGCACGCCGTGAGTCGTTCGAAGGTGGTCTGGTGTTCACTGGAATCAAACACCTCCGCAATCGATCGGCCGACAAGGTCTCTGGGGTCGTATCCCAATTGTTCGGCGCCAAAACGGTTGACCGATAAGACGGTGCCGTCCGAAGCAAGTGTGAAATACATGAAGGGGTTATGCTCGTAAAGGGACTGATACCGCTGCTCGCTGGCCCGGAGGGCTGACTCGGCTTTTTCCCTCCGCTCGACCTCCCGCTTGAGCTCTTGCACGGCACGCTCGAGTCCGGCCGTCCGCTCTTGCACACGCGCTTCCAGAGATTCCTGAAAGGCTTGCTGGGCCAGTTCTGATTGTTTGCGCGTGGTGATGTCTTCTACGGTGCCAACCATGCCTGAGGCCGCACCATTTTCTCCGGAAAGGGCACGACCACGGCATGCGACCCATCGAGTTTCTGCATTCGGCAGGATGATACGATGCTCGACGAGGTAAAAGGTGCGCTCCGCGACGGCGGTGCCAATGGCATCACTGAGTCGTTGTCGGTCGTCGGGATGGACGAGCGCAAAGAATCCCTCATAAGTTCCATCAAAGGAGCCTGGACGCAGTCCGAAGATCTGTTCGGTTTCCGGAGACCAGCTGACCCGATTGGTCTCGGATTCCCACGCCCACGTTCCCACTTGGGCTGCCCCCAGCGCCGATGCGTGGGCAGGTCGATGGTCCTGTTCGGGGTGAGCCAGGGCCTGTTGTAACTCAACAACTCGCCGCCGTAGTTGGATTAATTCGGCGGAGACAGGGTCGCTCATCCCTACCGGAGAATTCATACGTGTGGATTCCATGTGCGAGGTCGACCAAGAGTCTGAGATGCGTGTATCCGCCTGTCCTGACAGGCTGCCATTGAGAACAATGGCTAGCCTGATAGCATAGATTCTCGTACCGATACAATACAACAGGCGTGGCTGAAAACGTGGCGAGGAGAACGAGCGAGTAACGAAGGCCTACAGGATGGTAGGTGCCCTAAAGTCTTGGACTGTGTGCAGGGGAGGATGGCACATGACCCTCTTTCATGAACCAGGCAACGGCCTCGGTCCGGCGTTTCACGTGGAGCTTGTCAAAGATATTCGCCAGGTAGTTTTTTACTGTCTTATCACTCAAGCGGAGATGGACGGCAATCTCCTTGTTTGTTTTCCCTTCAGCCAGCAAAGGTAGAATGAGACGTTCCTGAGGGGACAGGCGGGTGACAGTCTGGGAATTGATGCCCAGGTGTGAGCTGGTCCGAATCCAATGAAGGGCCCGCTGGGTCACTCGCGGATCCAGATAGCCATGACCGGAGGCGACCGTGCGAATTGCGCGAACCAGGTCGTCCATGCGGACATCCTTGAGGACGTATCCATGGGCTCCATTTTGAACGGACGCCATCACCGTCGCATCTTCAGCGTAACTGGTAAGGACCAGAATGCGAAGCTTTGGCGCAACGGCCAGAAGCCGTCGACAGGCGTCGGTCACCGTGGCGTCGGGGAGTTTGACATCAAGCAAGACCATATGTGGAGTGAGTCGCTCGACGGCGGAGACGCCCTCTGCGACCGTTCCTGCCTCGCCGACGATCGTCATATCCGGTTCGAGGTGAAGCAGAGCGCGAAGCCCTCGACGGACCATCTCGTGATCATCGATAAGAACGATGCTGGTTTGTGGCTGTTTCATACAGGCGCCAATAGAGGTTCCAACGAAAACTCCGCGGTCACGTGTGTCCCGCCGCCGGTCTTGGACTCAACCCGTAACGTTCCCCCGAGCTTTTTGGCACGGGCCTCCATGTTGGCCAGTCCGTATCCACCAGACTGTCCGACAACCGTGGAGAATCCGATTCCGTCGTCCTGTACCGTGACGCGAATTCGTGTGTCTATCATGCGAATGGCGACTGTCGCTCGAGATGCATGGGCATGGCGGGCACAATTGCTGAGCGCTTCTCGTACGATATTGAGGATCTCTCGTTCTTCCTCATGCGTGAGCACCTCAAGAGCACCCCGCTGAAGATCCAATCGTACGCGCAGTTGGCCTGTCTGCTCATAGGTCGTGCGCAGCGTATTCAGCTCAGAAGCGAGATCAAATTCCTGGACGGCCCCGGACTCCAATTCGCGGATCATGCTCCGGACCTCATGGATCAGCTGGTTGATCTGCGTGATCGTTCTTGCATCAGATGATTTTGCTTCCTGATTATTATCATGCCTTAGTTTTCGACTCATTTCAATACCCAACCCGATGGCATACAGCGACTGCAGTACGCAGTCATGCAGATCACGACCGATGCGGGTGCGATCCTCCAGGAGCATGTGTAGGCGCCGTTCGGTCGCCTTATAGGCCGTGGTCAATTCACCAGCGCAGGGTTCCAGTTGAGCCCAACCATAGGATTGCTTTACCGGTCGGGCCGACTGTGAGAGTGAGAGCTTTGATGGAGTCCGGAGCCCTCCGTCCAACACTTCGAATCTCTTCTTTCCCACGGTGACGCGAGTTTCTTCCATCCGCCTTCCTCCTATCTGAATCTCCACGAAACGCCCTTCCAGCACCTAGACCAGCACCTTTTACTGCAACAAGACCGGGAAAGCACCTGGCGGACCCGCCAGGTGACGTTTGTTATCTAAGGTGGAACCATCCGCCTCCCTAATTCGGCATTCGGCCCAGCCATTCGGCCCTAGTGCGGTACCTATTTCTTCAGTTTGCAGGGAGGTGGTCATGCCAACCTCAGTCGGTTCATGGAAGTGAGCCAGGGGAAAGGCAATGGAGTCTATCAAAGGACTTCTGATTGCCCTCCATTTGGCGCTCAGTCCAATCAATTGGCCCTAGTGCAGTCATTATTTTCTTACCTTGAAAGGAGACAGCTATGTCCACTTCACTGGTTTCTCAGGAAAGAGGAGTTTCGTTCTGTGAAGGGGAGTTCTTCGTGAAGACCCTTGAGACCCGAGAGGAGTTGACTCAGGCGTATCGATTACGGCATCGAGTGTTTGCGGAGAAACTGCGGTGGGTGCCAGCGACAGAGGACGGTCAAGAGATGGATATGTATGATCTGTGGGGAGTCACCATCGGAGTTCTCTCGCATGATGGCACGTTGCTTGGCATGGCACGTCTCCTCCCCTCTTCAGGCAAGTTCATGTTGGAAAATGAATTTGGGGCACTACTTCCCGGAGATTACCCCATTAGAAAAGAACGGGACACGGCCGAAATTACTCGGCTTACTGTTAATCCTGACATCCAAGACGCAAAGCTTTCCACCCAAGTCATGCTAGCGACGTTGAAGGGGATCTATCAATGGGCGGTGGAGAACGAGGTTCGGTACTATTACCTTGAGGTCGAACACCGGTTCTTGCGAGCGCTGCGTATGTTGGGCTTCCCTTGTGAACCGATCGGTCCTGTTGTGAAGCTTCCCCCGGCCGGGGCAAGTGCGGTGGCGGCGCTCTATGACATGGCTCGCTTCGACGATGAGAACATGGAAAAGCGGCCAAGCTTCCTGGAATGGATCTCAACGATCAGAACCACAACCGGCCAGACCATAACGGGGCGGACATCGAGTGCTTCGCCAGAGGTAGTGGGGGTGGGATAGAGTTCTGTACAACCAGGGCAGTTCTATTTTTGGTACAGGAGCCACATTCCCATGTGGCTAAACGACGTTCGGTAAGCCATGTTCGATGGCGGTGGCTACCGCCTGGGACCGTGATGTGACATCAAGCTTAGAAAAGATGCTCTCGACGTGGAATCGGATCGTACGTTCAGTCACACCCATTATCTGGGCAATTTCCCAATTCGTTTTGCCATTCTTGACCCAGTTGAGAATCGTCAACTCCCTCAGTGTTAATCGCTTTACACAGCGATCCATTGATTGGGCCTTAGCAGGGGCCGTGCGCAATAGCGCCAGGTGAACATAGTATCCGAAATACTCAATGAGTGGCACATATCGTGTGGCATCAACGCTCTCGGCGGAAGCAAAGGAACAGAAGGTCGCGATTCCACATGCAGGATCGGCGGATCCGGTTGTAATTCCATCTCCCAGCCCGAATTCCTTTGCAGCGGCCATGAATTCTTGCTGCTTCGGAGAGCGTGCCTCTTGGTACGTCGTTCCCCAATGTTGGGTGCCTGGCTTTTGTAGAGCGGTCTGGAAGACTGGATCGACTTCAAAATAACCGTTTTGCCAGTAGAGTCGAATCCATTCCTCAGGGTAGCTTACATTGATGACGTTGGTAAACCCGTCGAAACTTCCGGTAGGTGTGAGGCGGGCGAGGCCGCTAATCACTCGCGTAAAAGGAAACAAATTTTGAAACTGGATCAGTGCCTCTTTGACATCTGCCGTTGAGTCCGCTTCAATCGTGTAATGCAGGGCTTCGACAAAAGCCGTGCATTCATTTTTTGAAAGTGCTTCGAAAAGTTGGCTGGGGAAAGGGCGTTTACTTTTGCCGGTCTGTGATACCTGTGCCATGGAGAGCCTCCAGTATGAGGAGAGTCAAAATCGGGAGGACATTATAGAAAAGTGAAACAAGTTTTAATAGGGCTAATTTAGTAGATCCATATGGACCTATACGTATAGCGATAAAGTAGAGTATTGACCTAGCGAAGCCAGGGACAGCCAACGCAACAAGAAGCTAGTGTAGCCATGCGCCAGCATTCTCCATCAGGTTGCTTACCCCATTATCGGGTCGTCGCTGAGGTGATTGTCGTCGTGGCGGTGTTGTTTCTGTCCCCCATACTCGCAACTGCCCAAGCATTGAGATTTCAACCTCAGGGGGCTGTCGCTGCAGCTCAAGGCAACGCGTTTGCCGCCCAGGTGGATGATGCCTCAGCTATTCAATATAATCCTGCTGGCCTTACACGAGTTTCTGGTATCCAAGGGGTATTCGGAATTGCGTTACTCGGCGGTTCCATCAAGGCCAAAAGCATTTCGGGAGTTGACACTCGAGGAGATTTCGGTGGAAGCGTGAGTTTCCCTCCGCCTGGACATACATATCTTAGTGCCAATCTAGGAGCACTAGGGGCCCCTCGGTTTTCCTCGCTTACTATTGGATTAGGGTTGACCTCGCCGTTTGGCTTAAGAACTCGCTACCCAATCGATAGCCCATTTCGGTCAGCCGTCACATCGGCAGAGTTGCCGCTGATCGCTATCAAACCTACGATTGCCTACAAGATAAGCGAGAAACTGTCGGTAGGCGTGAGCGCGGATATCTATACCTTCGCAAGTTTTCTTGGTGAAGGACATGGGGAGCAGTCACAGATTGGGACGGGTGCCCTTGGAATTCCAGCCGGAGCGTCGGTCGAACTGAGCGGCAAGGGGACCGGTGTGGGTGTAACCGCCAGCCTACTCTATACTCCTATGAGAACGAAAGCCGGTAAACCAATGCTGTCACTCGGCTTGGTCTATCGTTCGCAGGCGATCGTGCCCTTGAATGGCGCGCTCCTGGTCCAGGGAGCTAAGTTCGCCGATGGGTCTGTCGACCTTGTGCTCCCGCAAATATTTACCGGTGCGGTGGCCGTTTGGCCGGTGCGTACCAGTGAGAGAGAATGGAAGGTTGAGCTTGATGTTGAGTACGTGGGATGGAGTTTGCATAGAAATTTTGATGTCCACCTTGCCAATGGGGCGACAATTCTTCAGCCACGAGAGTGGAAGAATGTTCCGGTGATTGCGGTTGGAACCGAGTATAAATGGCTTCATCCTCCCTGGCTCCCAAACTGGGAGATTGCCGCTCGATCAGGCTACACCTTCACGGAAGATCCGGTTCCCGATCGGACTTTTCAGCCTGGCATCATTTCTTTGCCTGCACATACCCTGTCCCTTGGCGTAGGATTTCTCTGTACAGGGGCCGGACGATTTCTTGGACTGATCCCATGCAGTGGAAAGTCGGCGTTGTGGCCGAAAGGCATCGGGCTCGATCTTGCCTATCAGGAGTGGTTTTATGAATCGCGTACGGTGGTCGGGAACCTCAACCCAACGGTAAACGGCACCTATCACGCGTTTGTGCATCTAGGGACATTCAGCCTGCGCTATCTGTTCTGAGGTTACCAGGAGGACTTGAGTTATTGGGCGAGGGCTTTGCGGAGATTCGAGACAGTCTCTGGACTGAGTCCGGCGCTCTGTAAGGCCTCATCGCTTGCCGCTTCTAATTTATCCAAGCTCCCAAACCGACTCAACAGCTGTTTACGTCGAATCTGCCCGATTCCAATGACCTCATCGAGTTTGGAGTTGACCAATGCTTTTCCTCGGAGTTTTCGGTGGAACGTGATGGCAAAACGATGGGCTTCGTCGCGAATATGTTGGAGAAGATGCGTGGTCGGCGACGTAGCGGTCAGAGCGATCGGGTTCTTTCTGCCGGCGAGAAACACGCGTTCCTCCTTCTCGCCACGGGCCTTGGCCAACCCAAGAATCGGGAGGTGTTGGTGTCCAACTTCCTTTAGCCCCTCAATGGCTGCCGCTAATTGCCCGAGTCCTCCGTCGATTAGGATTACGTCTGGGTGAGCTAAGTCGTCCGTGGTTCGATCCGGTTCTTCGCCGGATTTGCCGTAGCGACGTATCACGACCTCCTTCATGCTGGCAAAGTCGTTCGCCCCCTGCACGGTTTGGATTTTGAATCGCCGGTAGTCTGCCTTTTTCATATCCCCGTCTTCCCACACGACCATTGATGCCACGGATTGGTTCCCCATCGTGTTGGAGATATCAAACCCTTCAATCCGACGAGGCGAACGCTCAAGGCGGAGCATTCGTTTCAGCTCCTCACAGGCCTGCCGGTCGAGCTCCTCCTCACGAAGATGTTCGGCAACGGCTGATGTGGCGTTCTCTTCCGCCAAGAGGACCAGCTGATGCTTGACGCCACGTTCGGGAGCCAGAATGCGGACAGGTTCTCCACGTTTTTCGGACAGCCACTGTTCGATCACGCTTACGTCATCGAGGGCGGTCGGGACCAAGACTTCCCGTGGCGGTTGCCCGTCTTTATTGTAAAATTGCTCGATCGCGGAACGGACCAGCTCGTTGTCCGACGCATCCGCCGATAGAGGCCAGAAGAAATCTTTCCGTCCGATCAGCAATCCGCCGCGCACGAACAGAATCTGGAGATCCACGGCAGCTCCCCGACGCGCAATCCCGAGCACGTCCTGATCGGTAGCGGAGGTCTGGGTAATGCGCTGTTTTTCCAACATCCGTTCGATCTTGAACAGCCGGTCTCTCACTCGAGCCGCTTCCTCGAACTCTTCCCGCTCGGCAGCTGATTCCATTTTGACGCGGAGCTCGTCGAGCAGCTCATGGTCCCGCCCCTCCAGAAAGTGGCGGACTTGCTTGACGATGTGATGGTACTCCTCCTTCGACTGATTACCCGTGCAGGGGGCCATGCAACGTTTGATTTCAAATTCGAGACAAGCACGTTCGGCCTTCCCGTCGATGTCGATCGTGCAGGTCGCCAAGGGGAAGGCGTGCTTAATCACCTTCAAAGTTTCGCGCAGGGCGTTGGCCGGTGTGTAGGGGCCGTAGTACAACGCGCCATCTTTTTGCACACGACGGACGATCGACAGCCGTGGGAAATCGTCCCTAATCGGCAGCCGGACATAGGGGTATTGCTTGTCGTCCCGCAAGACGATGTTGAAGCGGGGCTTGTGTCGCTTCACCAGGTTGCTTTCGAGAATCAGGGCTTCGAGCTCAGATCGGGTCACCATGGTTTCCAGATCGGTGATCTGACTGACGAGGAGGCTGGTCTTCGGGCTGTGGTCTGTACCCTTCTGGAAATAGGAGCGCACGCGGTCGGCTAAGACCGCGGCCTTTCCGATGTAGATGATGTCGCCTTGCCCGTTTTTGAAGAGGTAAATGCCGGGGCTGCTGGGCAAATGGGAGAGTTTTGACTGGAGGGTTTCAGTCATTGGTCAACGGTCATGAGTCAATGGTCATCAGGACACGCCACTATTCTATCAATGATGGAAGGGTGAGGCTATGCGCCGTCAACAAGACGGCCGCTCGGCGAATCTGCGAAGCGAGCTTGCAGCACTCAAGATTCGGGAATCGATTGGTGATGAGTCGAGAGGCATTTGCGCATGTGCCTACCATTTTCCAAACATCTAAATCCTGAAAAGATATAACATTCTTTGGCCTTGCCATGACTGATTCTGTTGACTCATTGACCACGGACTTGGTCAGCGTAGTGTGCGCACGAACGATGGACTCAACGTCCCTCGCGCAACCTCGGCAACCGGCCCTTTCATCGTCAGGCTAAAGTCTTGCCCCCCACACGGATGTTCAGGACGCCCCCCGGCATTGTCACGGTGACGGGAGCCTTCACCAGTCCTAACCGCACAGCGGCGCTGGCCGCTGCACAGGAGGACGAGCCGGAGGCCTGTGTCTCTCCAGCGCCCCGCTCCCAAATCTGGATAAAGATCTCTTTTGGGCCGGTCGGGACAGCCAACTGAACATTGGTTCGTCTCGGGAACAGCGTATGATTTTCCAAGGCAGGGCCAAGTTGTAACAGGTCTTCCCTCGACCAGGATTCGCCCGCCGGTCGAAAGACCACGCAATGCGGGTTCCCCACACTGACGCCGGTGAAAACCAACGAACGCCCCGCAGCTTCGATAGGTTGCTGAATCAACTCTGGTACGTTCAACGAACAGGGTAACGCATTCGGCGTGAACGTGGCGTTCCCCATCTCAACCGTCGCGGCGCTGGCGTCTCCATACCGGTCTATATGCAGCTCGATGGTGACCAATCCACCTTTGGTCTCAACCGTGAAGCGCTTTTTCTTGGTCTTGCCTGTCGCGTGGAGATAGCGAGCAAAAATACGAAGCCCATTTCCAGATTTTTCTGCTTCACTGCCGTCAGGGTTGAAAATGCGCAACCCGAAATCGGCCTTCTTTGAGGGGACCAAGGCCAGAATGCCGTCGCTTCCCAGCCCCCAATTGCGATCACAGATCGCCTTGATGACGTTCGGTGTGAGCTTCACGCTCAGTGTTTTGGGATCCATCACGATGTAATCGTTGCCCAGGCCATGCCCGCGGAAAAAACCGTTCTTCATTCAAGGGCTCCTTTGGTATCTCGTCGTTCGTTCTTTCGATCCTGAGTTCCAGGTTTCATGTTCCAAGTTTCCGGACAACCTGAAACATGACATTTCAAGTCGTTGGCCGATACGCTTCGCGAGGCCCGCTTCACGAGTTTCAAACCAGGGCCGTGCCCGGTGGCCGCTCGATCAGCTCAATTTCGTAGCCGTCCGGCGCATCGATGAAGATGAATCGGCTTCCGGAGGACGTCTTCGTCGGTCCATCGGTAATCGTGACCCCTTGGGCATTGAGCGACGCCATCGTCTCCTCGAGGCTTTCCACTTGGAATGCGAGGTGGACCAGATCTTCCTGGACCTTCACCGGTCCACTTGGGGGAAAACTAGTTAATTCAATGAGTTCGTCGCTGTTAGGAACCTTCAGGAACGCCAACTGGGACCCCCGAGGAGAGGTCTTTCGCTCGATCACCTCAAGACCCAGCACGGTCGTATAGAACTGAATAGTCTCATCCAGGTCGCTGACCCGCATCCTGGTATGGAGAAGCTTGTTGATGTTCATAGGCTCTCTTATACGTGAAACACATGTCAGATCGCCAGGCCACGCTCGGTAGATATGAATGAGTATAGGTGATCGAGGAGGTCAAATTGACCCTATGAGTCTTCGGCTGTTACGGTGCTGTCCATGCGACTGCCGTCTTGGGAAATCGGGCGTGCATTGGGAATTCCCATTCGTGTCCATGCATCCTGGTTTCTCATCTTCTTATTGGTGACGTGGAGTCTCTCCACTGAGTATCTGCCGGATAGCCTGCCTGGTCTCTCACCCGAGCGGTATTGGACGATGGGGGCGGTCGCGGCGGTTCTTCTGTTTTTCTCTGTCCTGCTCCATGAACTCGGACATTCCTATGTGGCACTGTACTATCGCATCCCAATCGAGCAGATCACTCTCTTCATTTTTGGGGGTGTGGCCCACATGCGCAGGGAAGCTCCGTCACCAAAGGCGGAATGTCTCATTGCCCTCGCTGGGCCAGCCGTAAGTTTGGCGATTGGTGGGACCTGTTTTCTGTTCGTGATTCTGGCGGAATCGCTCCAACAGCAACAGGGGCTCCAGGGGGTGACCATGCTCTGTGCCTTGTTGGGTATCGTGAATGTGCAACTCGGGTTGTTCAATTTGATCCCGGGTTTTCCTCTTGATGGTGGGAGAGTGCTGCGTGCCGGACTCTGGGCTTGGAAAAAGGACTTTTATCGTGCGACGAAACAAGCTGCGGTTGTCGGTCTTACATTTGGGGTGATCTTGGGTTTTGTCGGCCTTGTGATCGCCTACAGGGCTGCCAGCGGCGACCTGCCTGCCTCCATGATGTCGAACGGAGGATGGATCGTGTTCATCGGGATGTTTCTGTTTGCCGCAGCACAGGCAAGTCGTCGTCAGGCTGTGGTACGCGAGACTTTGGCGACGATCCCCATCCGGGATTTGATGGTGACTACGGTAGTCTCTATTCCTGCCCAGTGCATGCTTGATGAAGCGGTGAATCGGTATTTTCAGGCCTATGGATACGGAGGGTTTCCGGTCTTGGCAGATGGTCGGTTGGTCGGGATAGTGACGGTCTCAGAGGTGCAGGGTGTAGGGTCGGCACTTTGGGCCTGGCGCCGAGTTGACCAGGTGATGCGCCCCGTTTCAGAGTCGTTGGTGATCGCCCCGGAAGTACCCGTGATTCATGCGATGGAACAAATGGCTCGTGGAGGATGGGATCGCTTGGTTGTTATACAAGACAGAGAGGTGGTTGGTCTCGTGACCCAATCGGCCATCGTACATTGTTTGCGGTTGCGGAGAGGGTAGGGCGGCGGACGGGGGAATCTTCAGTAAGAAGGCGGCCAGGCACCGTTGCCTCGGTCTTCTGTCCAATCGTTGAATTCAGCTCCGATCCGCAGGCGATGATCGTGGAATTCTGGCAAGCTGTTGAAGCTTGTGTGCAATCACCCCACCGAACAACAACAGTCCCGCTGAATAGTAGACCCACAGCAGTAAGAGCACAATTTCCAGTAGTGATCCATAGAGTCGTGCGTAGACGGTGGCGTAACCGCCATAGCTGAGGAAGATGACTTTCGTGGAAACCCAGAGCAAGCCGAACGTCAGTGCTCCCGCCATGGCGTCTCGCCATCGTGGTCGGCGTCGAGGCACGAGGCGATACAAGAGACTCACGGCCAGGAACGCGAGCGCAAAGGGCAGGGTATACGTCAGATGGAACTCGTGGGCAGCCAAGGCGACAAGGTCAAGACCCCAGAGGCGAGGCGCATAGGCAGTCAAAAACGTGATGGTTTCTGTCGCCACGTACGAAACAAAGAGAAGAAGTCCCATAGAACCCAACAACGCGATGGAAATCGCCGTGGAAATCAGTGGGTGCCGTTTTTGGGTGCTCTCGAAGACGACGTTAAGCGCATAGTCGAGTTCGTAGAAGACGAGCCCGCCAAACCAGAAGAACGATAAGAACACGAGCCATCGTAGGCTGTCCAACGAACTGATCCGATGGAGCTCATCAGCCAGTCGTTCGCCTAGTGAAGGGAGAAATCCTTTGAGAAAGCTCAGCATGAACTGTTCACCGATGACCTCTTGGCTGACAAGAAAACTGATTCCGTAGAGCAGGAGGAATACGAGGGGAAAGAGCGAGAGCAACGAGAAAAAAGCCAGGGCGGCCGCCAAGCTAGGGCAGCCCTGGCGCAAGAACGCGTTCAATGCATCTAGGAGAAAGCGGAGGGCGTTCATGGTGCGCCGCACAAGAATCGGTTAACGGTCCGCGAGGACTTATTTGAGTGTCGACACAGCCTGCGTCGCAAAACTCACGAGTGGGTTGGGGTAAACCCCGAAAATGACGACCCCGGCGACGGCGCAGGCCAAGACGATGGAGAGAGTCGGAGACATCACCAAGCGCGGAGCGTTGTCCGACTGATCGATCGGCTCCCGCATATACATCACCATAACGACTCTCAGATAGTAATAGGCCGAAATGGCGGCGAAGATCAGGGCAAGAGCTGCCAGCCATGTCAGGCCTGCTTCCACTGCCGACAGGAAGAGATACAATTTCCCAACGAAACCGGCAGTCGGAGGAATACCAGCCAATGAGACCATGAAGATGAGCATCAAGAGTGCGGCTACGGGGTGACGTTGTGAGAGCCCCGTAAAGTCTTCGATCTCTTCTCCTTCGACACCGCCTTTACGAAGCATCGCCACGATTGCGAACGCCCCGAAGGTCATGAAAGTGTATAGCGCGAGATACAGGAGCACGCTGGCGATGCCGGAGGACTGTTCGATCCGTCCGGCCGCCACCACGCCGATCAGCGCGTAGCCCGCATGGGCGATGCTTGAATAGGCCAGCATGCGCTTGATGTTGGTTTGGACCAGAGCGACGATGTTCCCGATCAGGAGTGTTGCGATGCAGAGCACGAGAAAAGTCGCCGACCAGTTTGCCTTGAGCCCTCCCAAGCCTTCGACAAACACCCGCAGGAACGCGCCGAAGCTGGCGGCCTTCGCAGCCACCGCCATGAACGCGGTCACAGAGGTCGGGGCGCCTTGATAGACGTCGGGGGTCCACATATGAAACGGCACGACGGCGAGCTTAAAGCCGAATCCAACCGCGAGTAGGATTGTCGCAAACAGGAGTAACGGCTCGCTCAGTCCTTGGCCGGCGATGGCGACGGCAATTTGGGGAAGTCTGGTACTGCCGGTTGCTCCATAGAGGAGTGAGATACCGTAGAGAAGAATACCTGATGAAAATGCGCCTAACACGAAATATTTTACGGAGGCTTCGAGAGAACGTGGTTCGGCGCGCTTAAGTCCGGTGATGGTGTACAGTGAAAGAGACATCAACTCAGTGCCAAGATAAATCGTCAGGAGATCTGAGGCCGATACCATGACCATCATTCCGGTGAGCGCGAGCAGAATGAACCCATAGTATTCGCCGTAATAGAGGCGCTCTTCCTTGAGGTACGAATAGGAAAGGAGGATGGTGAGGCCGGTCACGAAGTACAGAAGTACCTTCCAGAAAGCTCCGTAGTTATCGATGACGACAAGACCGCTGAAAATCAAGGTCGGCTCACCGATCTGAGAGGCCGTGAGTCCCATACAAATGGCAAGCGTTCCCAGACTTAACCACACCAGGCCGTCCTTAGCGGGCCGCTGCAGCACCGGATCCAGTACAAGCACGATGCAGGCCGTCGTGATGACGAGCAGTTCCGGTAGGATCAGAAAGAGGTCTCCGACTGCGAATGTCATGGTCGCTGTTCCTTCGTCGGGACAGTGGCGAAGTGTGGAGGAGCGGGCATCTCTCGATCAATAGCTCGCTCAAGATTTGCGGACAGTGCAGGTCGCACAGACAAGGAATTCTGGCGATGGCGCAAGGCTGTCTCCTCCTGGGAAGCCGGTGTCACGCGTGCGATCACTTTCTCCACGCTGGTATGCATGCGGGTCAGCATCGGATTCGGAAACAACCCGATCCAGAAAATCAGGACCACGAGCGGCACCAGCATCGCCATCTCGCGAGGGTTGCAATCGCGCAGCCTTGGAAGCAGGTGCGCAGCCGGCACGCCGAAGGCGACCCGTTGAATCATCCAGAGGAGATAGGCGGCAGCGAGGATAATCCCCAGAGCCGCCAACGCGGCGGCAATCTTGCTCCAGAGGAACGTGCCGACAAGGACCAGAAATTCGCCCACGAAACTGTTCGTGCCGGGAAGACCCAGCGAGGAGAGTGCAAAAATAACCAGGAACGTGGCATAACGAGGCATCGGCTTCGTGAGCCCGATATTGTCGGCAATCTGACGGCTATGGGTCCGCTCGTAGATCATGCCCACACAGAGAAAGAGCCCACCGGTGGTGATGCCGTGGTTCACCATCTGCATGACGGCACCCTCAATCCCCTGAATGTTGAACATAAAGAGGCCTAGGGTTACGAATCCCATGTGGCTGACGCTTGAATAGGCAATGAGTTTTTTGAGGTCATCCTGAGCCAGAGCCATATAGGCACCGTAGATGATCGCCACGATCGACAGTATGACCATCAACGGAGTGAGAAGCCGTGACGCATCCGGCAACATGGGGAGGCTGAAGCGTAGAAACCCATAGGCCCCCATCTTGAGCAGAACGCTCGCGAGAATCACGCTGCCGGCCGTGGGGGCTTCCACGTGCGCGTCCGGGAGCCAGGTATGGAAGGGGAACATGGGAATTTTGACGGCGAACGCGATGAAGAAGGAAACAAAAAGCCAGATCTGGAGTCCCAGTCCGTAGGTCTGTTGGCTCAGCGCCAGAACGTCGAACGTATGGCCGCCCTGGAAATATAAGACCATGATCGCGACCAGCAAGAGGACGCTGCCGGCGAAGGTATACAAGAAGAATTTGATAGCCGCATAGAGACGGTTCGGTCCCCCCCAGATGCCGATCAACAGATACATCGGGATCAGCATCGCCTCCCAAAATACGTAGAACAGGACGAAATCCAACGCACAGAAGACGCCGATCATGGCGCATTCCATGATCAACAGCATGGCCATAAAACTTCGAACTCTCGCCTTTATGGCGTGCCAGGAGATCAGAACGCAGAGCGGCATCAGGATGGTTGTCATAATAATCAGAGGCAGGCTGATTCCGTCCAGACCAAGCTTGTAACTGATGGAGAGCGCGGGGATCCATCGGGCCGATTCAACAAATTGCATCTGATCGGAGGATGCATCGAAGAGCCACCAGAGCGGCAGCGAGATCAGGAGGTCGGTCACGGTAATGCCGAGCGCAACAAGCCGTACGGAGCTGTCTTTGACGGCAAAGATGAGGGCGGCCCCAATCAGCGGCAGGAAAATCAAGATCGTAAGCCAGGGAAATCCACTCATCGGGCTTCTCGTTCGGCGAATGTGGAGGAGGGTGTCTCGTGTTGGAGTCGAATCATGCTGGGTTCACTCTTCTTTATCATGCTATTCATACCCATCACAGGAGAAGATAGGCCGTCAAAACAACAATGCCCAGGGCCATTCCCAGCGCATAGTGTTGAGTCTGGCCGCTCTGGATGAGCCTCAATATCCATCCTCCCCACGTAATTATCCGAGCGATTCCGTTGACGGCACCATCGATCACGTTGACATCGACCCGTTTCCAAAGCGTGGACGCTGCCCTGAACGTCGGCTGGACGAACAGGTAGTCATACAGCTCATCGACGTACCATTTGTTGAGAGAGGCTTCATAGAGGCTTCTCCACCGCCTAGCGACGCGGTCAGGTAGATCAGGGTTCACCACGTAGACATAATACGCGGCGGCAATGCCGACCAGGCCTAAGCCTGTCGCGGTCAACATGATGGTGAAGCCATCGGAACCATGCTGAGCAGCGGTCTCGTGTCCGGTGGAAAAGGCCGGCTCCAAAAATGATGGGATGCCAAGATACCCCGTCAGTATGCTGAGGCCGGCTAGAATAAGCAGTGGTCTCGTCATCGTCTGCGAAGGTTCATGAATGTGGGCCGCATGGTGTGGGTCGACACGCGAAGAACCCCAAAACACGACGAACACAAGTCTGAAGCTATAGAAGGCGGTCAACAGCGCCGTCAGCAGACCCAAGACGGTCAAGACCTGACCAAGTTCTCCTGACGACCAGGCCGAGACGAGAATCTCATCCTTGCTAAAAAAACCCGCTGTGAGTGGAAACCCAGCGAGAGCCAATGAACCCACCACAAACGTCCAATAGGTGGTCGGCAGTTTGTCTTTGAGACCACCCATCTGTCGCATATCCTGCTCATGGTGGAGCGCAATGATGACCGAGCCACAGCCGAGAAATAGCAGGGCCTTGAAGGCACCATGGGTCAGGAGGTGGTACATGCCTGAGGCATAGGCCCCAAGGCCACAGGCCATGATCATGTAGCCGAGTTGACTCACGGTTGAGTAGGCCACCACGCGTTTGATGTCGGTCTGAGTCACGGCGATTGTCGCGCCAAGGACCATCGTGGCGGCGCCGGTCACCGCCACGACGCTCATGGCCGTGGGGGACACGTTATAAATGGGGGCGAGTCGGGCGACCATGAAGACCCCAGCCGTGACCATGGTGGCGGCATGAATGAGTGCTGAGATGGGCGTAGGGCCTTCCATTGCATCAGGCAACCAAACGTGAAGAGGGACCTGCGCCGATTTACCCACCGCGCCGGTGAACAACAAGAGCGCGATCAGAGTGTAGACAGAAACGTCCCACATGCCTCCGAACGGGCCGAGGAGATTCATGGTCAGATCGGTTGCTTCATGGATAGCCGGAAAGATATCGAGGTAGTTCAGCGATCCGAAGTGATACCAGACTAAGAGCAGGCCTAAGATGAAGCCAAAATCTCCGACTCGATTCACGAGGAAGGCTTTGGTAGCCGCCGCACAGGCGGATGCACGTTCATACCAATGTCCGATCAGTAGATAGGAACACAGTCCGACGGCTTCCCAAAATATGAAGAGCTGGAGCAAGTTGTCGGCAAGCACGAGCATGAGCATGGAAAACGTAAAGAGGGCGATATAGCTGAAGAACCGAGCATAGCCTGGATCGCCGTGCATATAGCCGATCGTATAAATGTGGACGAGTGAACTGACTCCTGTCACCAGCAGGAGCATGACGGCGGTCAGTCGATCGATATGGAGACCGATGTGAATATCGAGATCCCCCGAGACGAGCCACGTGTAGAGTGGGACGGAAATCACCGAACCGGAGGCGACTTCGATAAAGGCTGCAAGCGACAACGCGAAGGATAACAATACTGCTGGAACCGCGGTGACGTGCGCACGGTCTCTGATCTGCGAACCACGTAGGCCGAGAACGAGAAACGCGGCCAGCGGGAGGAGTGGAATGAGTGCGTAGAGCATGGTGGAGATATTACTCGATGGTCATCAGCTCGGAATAGGCCTCAACGAAGTACCAGGGGGAGTCGGCGTGTGAAGGCTGACGCGTCGTCACGGAGGTCCTTTACCATTTGAGCAAATTGAATTCCTCGACGTTGATCGTCGATTTTGATCGATGCAAGGCGATGATGATCGCCAAACCGATCGCGACTTCTGCCGCTGCCACCGTCAAGGCAAAGAAGACGAACACTTGCCCTCCAATGACCTGTAGATGGTCGGAGAATGCCACGAAATTAATGTTGGTCGCATTCAGCATCAACTCGATGGACAGAAGAATGGCGATGATGTTGCGACGAATCAATACGCCAACAACACCCGTGAGGAATACGATCGCACTCAAGATGACGTAGTAAAACACAGGGACGCTCATTGGACACCTGGGGCTTGGGGTAAATCCTTGTCCTCGTTTTTGCCGATGTGGGGTTTGGCAATGAGAATGGCGCCGATCATGGCGGCGAGGAGAATCAGGGAAGCCACTTCAAACGGGAATAAATAGGTTGAGTAGAGCGCTTGGCCAATCGTTAGGGTATTGTCGGAGGTCTGAGCGTCGACAGCCATCGCGGCAGGGTCACGGCGGGCTGCGCCCATGCCGTCCGACAGCAACACCAGAAATTCGATCGACAAGGGAACGCTAACAAAGACGGCGATTCGCGATTGGCTGTGGTACCGGTCGTCGCGGTTGACGTTGAGCAACATGACTACGAACAGATACAACACGACGATTGCTCCGGCATAGACGATGATTTGCACGGCGGCAAGGAATTCGGCATGCAGCGTGATATACAGTCCGGCGACATGGAAAAACATGACCAGGAGAGACAACGTACTATAGACAGGGTTTCTGAGTACCACCACGAGAATGGAGGTGATGGTAATCATTCCCGCGAAATATCCAAAAAACACGTACGCCACGGTACGATTCCTCAGTTAACGGTCGACAGTCCAGGACTTCTGCCACTGGGCGGCGGTCATGGGACCTTCCCAATGCGTTCCATTCGGATCAGTTCGGCTTAGGCGGAACGTGTGTGAATGGTACGTTGAAGAACGCGACGTTCGGATGCTGCAGTTCTAGGCGCTTCTCACGGATCGGAAACGAACGGTCGCCGATCGCGAGGAGCTGTTGTTTATTCAGATGGAGTTGTCGCTTGTCAAAGACCGCCCATTCAAACTCTCTCGTCATTCCCAACGCATCGACGGGACAGGCGTCGACGCACATCCCGCAGAACAAGCATCGGGTCATGTCCATATAATATTCTTTCGAGTAGCGTTTTGTCGGTTCTCCTGGCACCTCGGCGCTCACGACACGAATCACACGGGATGGACAGGCTGCTTCACAGAGGTCACAGCCCACGCACTTCTCGGTTCCATCGTCATACCGGAGCAAAGCGAGCATGCCACGATAGTTGTCCGGCAGTGTGCGTTTCTCGTGAGGATATTGCAATGTGATCGGTCGGTAGTTGAGCACGTGGGACAGAGTCGCTTTCATGCCGACCAGGATTTCATAAAACGTAATGGTCTTGAGCCACTCGGACAGGCTCAGGCGTTTGGAGCGTACGGTTGATAACATGGCGGTCCCGTCGATTCTGCTTTCTACTGCGTGAAGAATACGGCAATGGATGTGACGACGATGTTCGCCAATGCAATGGGTAACAGCACTTTCCAGCCGAACTTCATGAGCTGATCGTATCGCAGTCTCGGCAGTGTCGCACGCAGCCAGAAAAAGAGGAACAAGAATGAGTAGGTCTTGACCGCAAACCACATGGTGTTCTCGATCCACGCCAACGACGGCAGGCCCAAGAGCTCAAGAATAGTTCCGGGGTACGGGGCATTCCAGCCACCCAGAAAGAGTGCGGCAGCCACACAAGACACCAGGACCATGTTGGCGTACTCGGCGAGGAAGAAGAACGCGAAGCGGAGCCCGCTGTATTCGGTGAAGAATCCGGCGACCAGTTCACTCTCGGCCTCAGGCAAATCGAACGGCACGCGGTTGGTCTCGGCCACCGCAGAAATCACATACACGACAAAGGCAAAAATCTGCGGTGCCGGAAGGGCGAATAGATACCAGTGCCAAAACCAACCCTGTTGGGCATCGGTGATCTTCACTAAACTAAGCGAGCCGGCGAGGATGACTATCCCGATGATGGAAAGCCCGACGTTGAGCTCATAGCTGATGATTTGTGCTGCCGAGCGCAACCCCCCGAGCAAGGAGTATTTGCTGTTCGAGGCCCATCCTCCGATGATGATGCCGTAGGCGCCGAGCGAGGCGAAGGCCAAGATATACAGAATGCCGATATTGATATCGCTGATCACGAAGGGCTTGACGGTGATGCCACCGATCTCAAACGTCCAGTTCGGCCCCCAGGGAATCACGGCAAACCCGATAAACGCAGGAATCAGGCAGATGATCGGCGCCATGGTAAAGAGGAGCTTGTTGGCGCCGGCGGGGATGATATCCTCCTTGAAAAACAGTTTGATCGCATCCGCAAAGGGTTGGAGGATTCCGTATGGTCCCACTTCCATGGGGCCCATGCGGTCCTGCATCCACCCCAGCACTTTTCGTTCAGCCAGGGTGAGAAGGAGTACCGTCACGATGACGATTCCCATGATGGCGCCGATTTGGGTCAGAGAGATGGCAAGACGCAACCCTAATTCACTCACGATAAGACTCCTGGATTAGCATAGGCATCAGTAACAGTCGTGGCTCGTCACGCGACCCTCATCATCGACACTGTAGCTGTTTTGAATGAGGGGACATGCGTGATCGGATCAACTGCGCAGTCAAACAGCCCGAGGGCCGGTTGGCCGAAGTGATCCGGAAACCATGCGGTACCTTGAGGTACTCGCGCCATAATTTTAACCTCGGTCGTTATTTCTCCGGAGGGACTGCAGAGGCGGACGCGATCTCCATCCATCAAGGCAAAACGGGCGGCGTCGACAGGATTAATTCGGAGCTGCCCACGGTCTTCAATCTGACGGAGGCCTTTCGAACGGGTCGAGAGCTTTCCGGAGTGGAACAGACTCTGTCCAAATCCTACCTGCAGCGTGCCGTCCGGTCTGGATTTCTGTGGGGCTAGTCGGTATCGCATCCCGAGATTGGGATGGTAACCCTCACGGAGGTAACGATCCATCGCGCTGCGGTCGACTTTCAGGGGCGACGGTGTCGGTCCAAGCGATCCATAGCCTGAAATAGCGCCTCGGATCTCTTTCAAGATGTCTTTGCTCTCTGTGTACTCCATCGACATTCCGAGCAAGATGCAGAGCGCAGCGAAGATCTCCCAGTCGGGACGGCTTTCACCAATCGGCTCAATCGATGGACGAACGGCCTGCACATGCCCCTCGCTATTGGTAAACGTCCCTGTTTTTTCCATCGACGATGCAACCGGTAAGACGACATGGGCCAGGGACGCCGTCTCAGTTAAAAACAGCTCCTGGCACACGAGCAAATCTAATTTCCGCAACGAATCCTCTGCGCGTATCGGTGCGGGGAGACTTGCCACGGGATTCTCACCCACGATGAAGAGAGCTTTCAAGGATCCTTCCTGGGCACGCGTCAGCATTTCGACGAGCGAAGCGCCGCCGGCAGGTGGTAGCTCTGCCTTCCACAGTTTTGCGAATCGTTCACGGTTCGCGGCATCATCAAGGAAACAGCCTCCTGGAAGAAACTCGGTCAAGGCCCCCATTTCGACCGCGCCTTGGTCATTGTTTTCTTCTGCCAGTGGTGCAAATCCACACCCAGGTTGGTCCAACTTACCCGTCAAAATGAGGAGATCGAGAATCGATAACGCTCCAGCGTACCCCTGTTCACTGCGCAGGAGTACCGGTCCCGTCAGAACGATCACGTTGCGTCCCGCAGCCAACACCTTGGCGGCTTGTCTAAACGAGTCGGGCTCGATACCGGTGGCTCGCTGAAGGTCTTGCCAAGAGAACTCTCGCAGCAACGCCGTCACGGCATTGACGTAGGTAGGGTACTGCTGTGCGAGATCCGGTACGATCAGATTCTCCTCCACCACGGCCTTCAAGAGACCGAGGATACCATTCTGCATCTCGCTGGGTGGGATGGGAAAATGATGATGGGAAAGATTGGTGATGTTGCTGATTGTGTCGACGACAGGTATCAGCGATTCAATGGTGATCAGCGTTGCGTGGCGCTTCTTCACTGCTTCTTTAACTTTGAGCCCCGTGATGGGATTCGTCTCGGTGATGTTCGTGCCGACAAGGACCAGTACATCGGCGTCCAGAATATCCTCAAACGTGACGGTCCACCGATGGGTTCCCTGGACGAGTCGCATCGCGTGCAAGGCGTTGACGTGACCGTATCGGGCACTGCTGTCGAGATGATTGGTGCCGATGGCCACGCGCATAAATTTCTGAAAGAGGTACAACTCTTCGTTGGTGCAACGACCTGAAATCAATCCTCCGAAACTTTGTCCTCCATGCAGCGTCTTTAGTTCATGGATACGACCGGCAACGTATTCCAAGGCGTCCTCCCAGGTCGTTTTGACGAGGGCCCCGTTTCGCCGAATCAGCGGATGGGTGAGGCGGTCAGGGTGGCTGGCCGCATGAAATCCAAAAAACCCGCGAGCGCACAGGTCTCCATTATTTCGACCGGCCCCGTGCGCGGAGTTCACCTCGATGAGCTCCTGGCCTTTCGTCTGGACGGTCATCTGACATCCATCTCCGCAGTATCCGCAAATCGTGTCGGCTCGTTTCAACATCCAGGGCCGATATTCGTACATTGAAAGCCGGCTGGTAATTGCGCCGACCGGGCAGATTTGCACGCAGCCTCCGCAGAACTCGCAATTCAGCGGATGCGGACCGAAGTGCTTGATTTCGGTCATGGTTCCACGCCCGACCGGTGCCAACGCTTTTACATCCATGACCTCATCGCAGTAACGGACACAGCGGAGACACTGGACGCAGCGATTCATCTGTGTTTCGATGAGCGGACTGAAATACTCTTTGGAGAAGATGCGTTTGGTTTCAGTGAAGCGACTGGTTGCCGTGTATTGATGGGAGAAATCTTGGAGATCGCATTTTCCCCCTTGATCACAGACCGGACAATCGAGTGGGTGATTGGCGAGAATGAACTCGAGCACCGAACGATGGGCATCGTTCACCACGGTCGTGGCGGTGCGCACGCTCATCCCCTCGTCGACCGGCGTGCTGCAGGCGGTTTGAAGCTTAGGCATCTTTTCGATTTCAACCAGGCACATGCGGCAATTGGCATCCGGCTTGAGTTTCGGGTGATAGCAAAAATGCGGAATCATGACGCCGACCCGTCGAGCCGCTTCGATTACCAATGTTCCTTTCGGGACCTTGACCGTCATCCCATCGATCGTGAGACGGACGATCTGTGCAGTGGGGGTTATCATAGGGCACATTCTGCCGACACGCATACAGGGTGACAAGCTGATATCAGGGCGTCCATCCTTGTCAGCCCGCGTGCCTGTTCCTTGTCAGCGTCCTTCATCCTCGTCCCACCGGTTCCAGTTTGATCAGATTGGCGGCCTCTGCTTCCCTGATGAGGTCGACGTATTCCTGCCGCCAGTACTTCAGCGTACTTTGGATGGGGGCAACCTCTGCATCGCCGAAGGCGCAGACCGTACGGCCTGCGATGTTCTTGCATAGATCCAGTAAGGTTTCAAGGTCCTGCATCCGACCACGCTTGGCCAAGATCCTGCGTAGGGTTTGGACAAGCCAAGAACTACCTTCTCGGCAAGGACTGCATTTCCCACAGGATTCATGGTAGAAAAATTCCATCAGTCTGAGCGCCGCCCAGACCATGCTGGTCCCTTCTTCCATCACGGTTACGCCGCCGGATCCCAACATCGATCCTGCCGCTGCGACGTGTTCAAAATCGAGCTTCACGTCAAGATGGGCCGGCGTTAAAAAGGGTGCTGATGCTCCTCCGGGGATGAACGCCTTGATCGGTTTATCGGAGCGCATCCCGCCGGCATGTTCGTAGACCAACTCTCGTACCGTCACACCCATCGGAACTTCGTAGTTGCCGGGGCGTTTCACATGTCCGCTGACACAAAACACTCTGGTGCCCGTACTCTTGGGAGGTGACCCAATGGCGGCGAACCATTCTGGCCCACGACGGATGATATGCGGCAGGTTGGCCAGCGTCTCCACATTGTTGACCACGGTCGGCTTGTTATAGAGGCCATGCGTCGCTGGAAACGGAGGTTTGATCCGCGGCAGCCCGCGTTTGCCTTCGAGAGATTCCAACAGGGCTGTTTCCTCACCGCAAATATACGCACCGGCCCCACGATGGACCCAGACGTCCACATGAACACCCGTGCCGAGAATGTTTCTCCCGATGTACCCGGCGGCTCGTGCTTCGGCTATGGCATGGTCCAAGATCTGGGAGCCGAGGACCATTTCACCACGGATGTAGATGTAGGCAGTCTCCGCGCCGATCGCGTAGCAGGCCAACACGATCCCTTCCAGAACTTGGTGGGGGTCGCGCTCCATCAACTGTCGATCCTTGAACGTGCCGGGCTCGCTCTCGTCCGCGTTGCAGCAGAGATAGCGGGGACCGTGATAATCCTTCGGCAGGAACCCCCATTTGACACCGGTCGGAAAGCCCGCGCCGCCACGACCGCGTAAGCCTGAGTTTTTGACCATGGCCGTGACATCGGCCGGAGCGATCTTGCCGAGCGTCGTGCGCAAGGCCTGATAGCCTCCGGTCTTTTCGTAGTCAGGCAAGGAGCCGGTGTAGCCTGGCTGCATCATGTTTTTCAGAAGAATGAGTTCGTGTTTCGGCATCTTACACTCGTAAAACGTCGCTCATGAAACGTGAAGCGTCAGATAACCCGACGTGCTTTCGTGCGAACGACGAAATACAGATCACGCTTCACACGCCCGCTCCGCGGGCGTCGCTCCCGGCCACATGAAAGGCCCGCTCTTAAGGGAACTGGTTCCCGTTGAACGGAGATCGGATAAAATTTGATCCAACTTGTCTTCCGTCAGTTGCTCGTAGTAGTCATCGTTGATCTGCATCATCGGACCGGTCCCGCATGCGGCCAAACATTCCACGGCGCTGAGGCTAAACAGTCCGTCTGCGGTTGTTTCTCCCGGGGCGATTCCCAACTTGGTTGCAATCCATCCGATCACCGTGTCTGAGCCCACGAGGGCGCACATGAGGGATTTGCAGACCTGCAGGTGGAACTTGCCGACGGGCTTGAGATGAAACATCGTGTAGAAGGTAATCGTCTCGTAGACTTGCGGCGGCGTCAGTCTGAGGAGGGCCGCAATCTCTTGCATCGCGGCTTCAGTCACGTAGCCGTGATCGCGTTGGGCGACATAGAGAAGCGGGATTAAGGCCGACCGCTTGACCGGATAGCGGGATAAGATGTCGGTGATTTCATCTTTATATTTTTCGGAAAACGTCATGCGTGCTTCGTCCTGGTGCTGACACGCGTGCAAGGATCAAGCTGACAGGCTCCCGATGTCAGCCTGCCGGTGTTCTGCCCTGTCAGCCGTTCAGAGATCATCGATCGCACTCTCCCATCACGACGTCGTACGTGCCGAAAATCGTGATGATGTCGGAGATCAAGTACCCACGGGCCATGTAATCGAACGCTCCCATGTGGATGAAGGACGGAGATCGAATCTTCAGCCGATAGGGACGAGGACTCCCGTCGCTGATGATGAAGAACCCCAGTTCACCTTTGGGTGCTTCGGTTGCGCAATAGGTTTCCCCCTTCGGAGGCTTGAAGCCTTGGGTGAAGATGATGAAGTGATGAATCAAGCTCTCCATATCCCGCATCACCCGTTGTTTGGGCGGCGGAATGTATTGCGGCGCTTCGGCGATGATCTGTCCGGGCGGCATCTGATCGAGACATTGCTTGATGATCCGTGCGCTCTGCCGCATTTCTTCGACGCGGATCCAATAGCGATCATAGGTATCGCCGTTCTTTCCGACCGGCACTTCCCAATCCACTTTATCGTAGACGCCGTAGGGTTCGAGCTTGCGAACGTCGTAGGCGACGCCGGATCCGCGCAACGTGGGACCGGTCATACCGAAGTTGATTGCGTCTTCGCCGGAGATCACGGCAATGTGTTTGGTCCGTCCCAGCCAGATTCGGTTGTTGGCCAGCAGGGACTCGTACTCGTCGACTTTTGCGGGAAACGTTTCCAGGAACGCGTTGAGTTGATCCACCAATTCTGGAGTGAAATCACTGTCCACACCCCCGATCCGGTAATAATTCAGGGTCAATCTCGCGCCACACAGCCGTTCGAACATGTCGAGCAAGATCTCTCGCTCCCGAAACGTCCAAAAGAAGACGGTCATCGCTCCGATGTCCAAGGCCTGGGCACCCAACCAGAAGAGGTGTCCGACGATACGCTGCATCTCCGCCACGATGGTGCGGATATACTCGGCCCGTTCTGGAATGGCGATGCCGAGCAGCTTTTCAACGGCTCGAACATAGGCATAGTTGTTCGACATCGCACAGACATAATCCAGCCGGTCCGTATGTGGAATGATCTGCATGTAGGCCAACCCTTCGGCCAATTTCTCCACACCTCGATGCAGATAGCCAAGGTCCGGGGTGGCTTTGATGATCCGTTCCCCATCAAGTTCAAGAACGACCCGCACCACTCCGTGGGTGCTTGGATGCTGTGGGCCCATATTCAATAAGAGTTCTTCCCGTCGGTGTGCGGAGGATGTGGGCGGTTCGGAAAGAAACGGCTTCTTGTCCTCTTCCGGAACTTCACCTGCAACCTGTTCGACCGGCGGTTCATCGAACCGGGGGATAAAGTCGAACTGACTGCGCCACCCACGACCTTCCGTCGGGAAGTCCTTGCGCAGGGGATAGCCTTCCGCATAGTCCTCCGGGAGCAGGATGCGACGCAGATCCGGGTGCCCGGTGAATCGGATCCCCATCATGTCGTAGACTTCTCGCTCCAAGAAGGTTGCGCCCTGCCACACACTCGTGACGGAATCGAGAGTGGGATCGTCTTCGGTTACCCGGGCTTTGAGGCGAATGCGCCTTCCGAACGGAAGCGACAAGAGGAGATAGATGACTTCAAACCGTTCTTGATCGGCCGGGTAGTCGGCGGAGCAGATATCGGTGATGTGATCAAAGCAGGCCTGTGGATCGTCATGCAGAAAACGCGCGATCGTCAAGATGTTTGACGCGGCCACCTGAACGGTGACTTCTGAGCGAACCGTATCGAGGTCGACGGAAAGCACCCCCTCCGGGAACCTATCCAGCATGGTATCAGTGAGAGATTGTATGTGTTCGTCAATCATCAGCGATCATCAAGCTCACAGATCGATGTGTTCGTCTTTCATCCCCCTCCACACCGCGGAGGGAGCTGGACCGTTACTTCACGAAGACCCTTTCGCGCTGAATCTTTTCCTGTAACTTAAGAAGCCCATCCAACAACGCCTCCGGCCTGGGCGGGCAACCGGGAACATAGACATCGACCGGCACAATCTGATCTACGCCTTGAACGACGGCGTAGCTGTTGTAATGATTGCCCGATGTCGCGCAGGATCCCATGCAGATCACATAGCGAGGTTCAGGCATTTGGTCGTAGATCCGGCGAATAACCGGGGCCATTTTTCGCGACACCGTTCCCGCGACAATCATGAGATCCGACTGTCGGGGCGAGGCGCGAAAGACGCCGGCGCCGAAGCGGTCCAGGTCGTAGCGGGAGGAGACGCTGGCGATCATTTCAATCGCGCAGCACGCCAACCCGAACGTCATCGGCCACAGCGCAGACTTTCTGGCCCAATTGACGACGGAATCTAGCGTCGTCGTCATGACATTTGCATCAAGCTGTCGTTCAAGAAGACTCATGACCCGTCTCTCGTCGTTCGTGAAGCGTCGTTCGTCAAAAGCGGAGTGCGCACCGTTTGCACGTCACGCTTCACACGAGACGAACAACAGCCCAGCGTCAGTCCCATTCGAGCGCTCCCTTTTTCCAGGCATACCAAAATCCCACCACCAAGATCGTAATGAAGACGATCATTTCGACGAGGCCCACAATCCCAAGATGCCTGAATGCAACCGCCCACGGGAACATGAACGCGGTCTCGATGTCGAAGATGACAAACAGCATCGCAATCACGTAGTACCGGATGGGGAACTGGACGCGCGCATCCTGAAAGATGGGGCTCCCGCTTTCATACGGCGCCAACTTTGCTCGATAAGGCTGGTCAGGACGCACAAAGCGTCCGAGATAGAGAGCCATCGCCCCGAGGGCCATGCCGACACCGATGAAGACCAGGATCGGTAGGTAGCTTTCCGGAGCCGTCAAATTGCCCATAACGAACCTTCTACAGTCTCATGGCGAGCGGATGGGGTTGTATGGACGCACCCATGCTCAACCCTTCAGGCAGCCGACTGCGCCGCGAGCGCTTCGCCAAAAAAAGGCTTATATTTCAACCCGTCTAGTTCAGGATTCACGATATCCTTATGCTGGATCAGGACTTTGAACGTGGTCCCCATGCCGTTCGGTCGAAGAAGGTGAACGGCGGCTTTGAACGCAGGACTGTCCTGCTCCAGCTGCGTGATCATGTGTTCGATGCCGAGCCCCATCAGAAAACTCAGCTGATTGGTAAAGCCGGTCGTCTGGAGGCCAGATTCTTTACCGGTGCGGGCCAGGCCCGTGAAATCCACATGGGCCGTCATGTCCTGCTCTCCGACACGGAGGAACGGCTCCTCACCGGTGGAGTGTTGCGAGTAACAGAGGAATGTCCCGCCTTTTCGATCGGCTCGATAGAGATCCTGGGCGGTGTGGCCGTAATCAATGGTCAGGACGAATCCTCGATCGAGCAACTGAGCTATCTGCTTCATCCAGCTCAATGCATTAAGATTGATTTCGGTCCTGTAGCCCACGGGCCAATCGATGCGCAGTCGGTGTACGTGATTGGTCAAGATGTCAGATGACAGCGGACGGAGGCATTCAACGAACTGCCCGTTGTGAGAGTCCACACAGAGCTCCTCTATTCCATCGGCCGTAACCTGAATCCGATGGACGGGAAAGGAGTCGATGAGTTCATTGCTCAGGAAGAGTCCGGTCACAGGTTGAGGGGCGACGGTTTCAAGGTCGTCCGTCCATGTGAGGAGGTTCGGCCGATCGAGCCATGGTGCGAGGTTCGTACGTTGTACCTCACGCATCGCCGGGCTCCGATCGATGAAGATGTAGTGAAGACGCTCAAATAGATCATGGAAATTTCGCCGGCAGGCGGATAAAAAGTGTCGTGCCAGCAACCCTTTGCCGGGACCCATCTCCACCACGGTAAATGGGGTGGGCTGCCCAAGCAGTCGATCCATTTGCTCAGCTTGTTTCGCTAAGGCCTGTCCAAGAATAGGATGAACATCCGAACTCGTATAGAAATCGCCATGCCAACCGATTCGTTCAGTCGGGTATTCCGGCGTACGCATGTAGTAGCCGAACTGCGGATGGTAGAGCGCCAATTCCATGAACCGAACGAACGGAATGGGGCCTGAGGCGCCGATTTCAGCAGCAATGGCGGCGACAAGTTCTGGATGGCCTGTGTTCACAGAAAGCCCCCAATTAACCGTCATCAATGGAAAAATCGACACCCATTAGATTATGGGTAGTGGTTACCCATTTGCCAGGGTCATGAAAGGGGCATAGGGTAGCGTCTGGAACTCCCTTAAGTCAAGGTGAAGTAAGGGGGAATCGTGCTTGAAGCGATAGGTGAAGGAGATCGTGACGGCAGCGGGGAAGTGAAACGGCCGGATCCAAACGGCACGATGATTCCCCAGGTATCTCAGTCAAGCGGCTCTATACCCCGTGGCACTTTTTATACTTCTTTCCAGATCCACAGGGGCAGGGATCGTTGCGGCCGACCTTGTTCTCAGTCCGTTGAGCTGGAGCAGGGGCCGCGATCGGTTCCTCGCCTCGATTCAAGGTCATTCGCGGTTGCGGACGTGACGGGATCGATTGGGGCGGATGACCCGGCTGCTCCCCTTCCTGCCGGACGGCCTGCACATGGAAGAGGCGATCGAGCGTGTCGGATTTGATCCGTTCCATCATACCGGAGAAGAGGTCGAAGCCTTCCCGCTTGTATTCAATCAGCGGGTCTTTCTGACCGTACCCGCGAAGGCCGATCCCGTCTCGCAGGTGATCCATCCCCAGCAGGTGATCTTTCCAATGGTGGTCGATCACCTGGAGCATGAATGTCTTCTCGAGAAAACGCATTAATTCTGGTCCCAGTTCTTGCTCTTTCTTGGTATAGCCTTCCCGAGCCTGGGTCCGGAGATCTTCCAACAAGGCATCCCGCCCGACATCCCGCAGCGCATCACCACCGTCGTCCTTCCCCTGTGTGATATCCAAACCAAACTGACTCTGCATGACTTCGGTCAGCCCTTTGACGTCCCACTCTTCGGGATACTGATCGGGAGGACAATACACATGCAGGGTCGACTCCACCGAGCTGTCGATCATGTCATGCAAGTCGTTGGTGAGGTTGTCGCCGTTCAGCACGGCCCTCCGGTGCCGATAGATCACCTCACGTTGCTTATTCATGACATCGTCGTATTCAAGCAACTGTTTGCGGATTTCAAAATTGTGGGCTTCTACCTTCTTTTGCGCGTTCGCGATCGCGCGAGTGACCATGCCGTGTTCGATGGGCACGCCTTCTTCCATTCCGAGCTTGAGCATCAACTGGGACACTCGCTCCGAAGCAAAGATCCGCATCAGATCGTCTTCAAGCGAGAGATAAAACCTCGACGTACCGGGGTCGCCTTGGCGGCCGGCTCGTCCCCTGAGCTGGTTGTCGATCCGGCGACTCTCGTGCCGCTCTGTCCCCAAAATGTGAAGGCCTCCGGCCGTGAGAACCTCCTGCTTGTTCTTCTCGCAATCCGACCGGATTTCCTCGAAGATCTCGAGCTTCCGGCTCTCCGGGATGCTCTCGTCGCGATAGAGCACCTGCTTGTACATGAATTCTGGATTGCCGCCCAGCAAGATGTCGGTGCCGCGTCCGGCCATATTGGTGGCGATCGTGACCGAACCTTTCCGTCCGGCCTGTGCCACGATTTCTGCTTCACGCTCGTGCTGTTTCGCATTCAGGACGTTGTGTTTGACGCCGTTCCTGTTCAACAGGCCGGCCAGTTTTTCTGATTTTTCAATCGAAATAGTGCCCACGAGCACCGGTTGCCCGCGCTCATGGCACTCTTTGATCTCCTCAACGATCGCTAAAAATTTCTCTTTCTCGGTGCGGTACACCACATCGGCATAATCCTGCCGGATCATCTGACGATTGGTCGGCACGACGTTGACATCGAGATTGTAGATCTTGGCGAACTCCGCGGCTTCCGTGTCCGCGGTGCCGGTCATGCCGCTGAGTTTGTTGTACATGCGAAAGTAATTCTGAAAGGTGACGGATGCCAGCGTTTGGTTCTCGTTGGCGATCTTGACCCCTTCTTTGGCTTCGACGGCTTGATGCAACCCGTCGCTCCAGCGGCGACCCGGCATCAGACGTCCGGTAAACTCATCGACGATGATAACCTCGCCGTCTTTCACCACATAGTCCACATCGCGCTTATAGAGGGTATAGGCCTGTAGCGCCTTCACTACATGATGGACCATGTCCATGTGGGCCGGGTCGTACAGGTTGTCGACACCGAGCAATTGTTCGACCCGCGCGTTGCCGTCCTCGGTCAGCGAGGCGGTCTTGGTCTTCTCTTCGATCGTATAGTCTTCCGGCTTAAGCTGAGGAATGATCGCATTGATTCGATAGTAAAGGTCGGTCGTTTGATCGGTCGGGCCTGAGATGATCAGCGGTGTCCGGGCTTCATCGATCAAAATACTGTCGACCTCGTCCACGATCGCGAAGTTCAACTCGCGCTGGACACATTGACTCAGATCCGTGACGACCAAGTTGTCGCGGAGATAATCGAACCCGTACTCGTTGTTCGTGCCGTACGTAATGTCGGCGCGATAGGCCTCAGGTCTGGTGCAGGGGCGCAGGTGTTGCAGCCGTTTATCCGAGGCCTCGTAGGTCGGGTCGTAGATGAAGGACGCGTCGTGTTGAATGACCCCTGTGGACAGACCAAGGGCATGGTAGAGCTGTGCCATCCATTGGGCGTCTCGTTTGGCAAGGTAATCGTTGACGGTGACGAGATGGGCACCCTTGCCTTCCAAGGCGTTCAGATACACGGGCAGGGTGGCCACCAAGGTTTTGCCTTCCCCGGTCTTCATCTCAGCGATCCGGCCTCGGTGAAGGATCATGCCGCCGATCAACTGCACGTCGAAATGCCGCATGTTGAGTATGCGGCGCGACATTTCCCGACAGACGGCAAAGGCTTCGGGCAAGATATCGTCCAACGTCTGACCGGCCTCGAGTCGCTTCTTAAAGTCTTGCGTTTTATCGGCGAGGGCTTCGTCGGAGAGGGGTGTAAGGCTCGCTTCTAGCCCATTGATCTGGTCCACGATAGGACGTAGGGCTTTGATTTCTCGATCGTTTTTGCTGCCGAATATCAAATTGAGTACTTGTGTAACCATAGAGTTAAGATGAATAAGATAAAAATGAGAATAGTCGTTGTGAATGAACGTCGATGTCTCGTTAAGCTTGGGAGTATACAGCATCCACTCCATGAATCCTATCTCGATCCTGAAGGAGCATGACGACGACTTGACAAGCGGCGCCATTGTCGCCTACCATTCGGCCCTACTTGTAGCATCTGTTGCATCCGTGGGGCTTTGTTGCAATGGATCACGTTCGGATGCCGTCGTCTTGGTCACGGTGCTTGGTATCTGAAAATGAAAAGCATACCCCGTAAACTTCTCACGATCTCTCTCGTAATTTGTCTTGTACTTGTCGGCGGGTTGGCCCAGGTCCAAGCAGCGGAGCACGCGAGCCACCACGCAGAGCACCAGGCGGCCACGCATGGAACACTGCTTTGTTCATGGATGTGTGCAGCCGGTACGGTCCTCGATACCGAAGTAGTGTTGATTCAGGCCGAACGTCGCCCCGTCGCCCTCCTACCGGTCCTTCATGCGAAGGAATCAGGTTTTGAACAATCCCACGTTTCTTCCAGTCGCGCTCCTCCGCACGTCTGCTCCTAATTGGTTGCCCTGCAAATCAGTAAGCTAGGCGACCCTCCGTTATGACCAAACTCCGTTGCAGCGTAGCAACAGAATCCTGGTCAAGATGTTTCTGGATGAATCCATGCATTGATCAGAGTGGAGGACCATCAATTATGAAGCAAATCAACCATAAACTTCTTCCGAGCGTACTGCTGCTGAGTGCCATGGTTCTCATCAGTACTGGCGGGGTATGGGCAATGGGCTCGCGGGTTCCGGCAGTGGGGACCGCCGCGGAGGATTTTCAGCTCACGGATCTGGCGGGTCAACAACAGAGTCTGAGCCAGTATCGAGGCAAGGTCGTACTGGTCAACTTCTGGGCCACCTGGTGCAAGCCCTGCACGACAGAAATGCCGGCTATGCAGGCCATGTACGACAAGCTGCAGGACAAGGGATTTGTAGTATTGGCCGTCAATGAATTAGAAGACGAGGCGAAAGTCCGCGAACATATCCAGCAGCATGGCCACACGTTCCCGGTGCTCTTGGACCGTGATAACAAAGTGGCGAATCAGTTCGGAGTCTTTGGTTTACCGGTCAGCGTGTTTATCGATGAAAAAGGTGTCGTTCGTGAATACATCAAAGGCGGGCTCCTGACCGAGCAGGTGATCCTCGATACCGTCGCACGTATCCAAAAGCCAGAGCCAATCAAAGCGGCGTCGACTCAATAGAAGAGCGTTTGTTGGGGCAAAGAGAAGTGAAACGATCCGCATCCATCTGGGCCTTGTTGCTCTGCCTTGTACTGGTAAACGGGGCGATGGTCGCCCCAAGCGTCAGTCATGCCGAACACCATGCTGACCATCAGGCTGGAACTCATTCAACCGGCCTCTGCGCATGGTTGTGTGCAGGTGGTGTTGGGATTGAATCGTCGGTTGTGTATTTTACGGCGCACCTGCATCTTTTGGAATCTCTCGATAGTTCTCCCTTGGAAACACCCTTCAGTGTGCTCTCGCTTCCCTATTTCTTCCGCGGGCCTCCCAGCGTTCTAGCCTAGCGCCGACTGTCGGCGCGTCATTTTAACAATCGTGTCTCGCGATGGGGTTCGCGCTGTGGATCCTGTCGTGTCACTCAACAGAAAGAGTGTGGGTTATGCTGCGTACGATCTGGTCTTCTGTTCTCACCGTCGCTGGTGTCGTCGGAATGGTGTGCTTGACCCTCAGCCCAGCTCCGGTCGATGCCTCTTGCGGCTCGGTCAGTTGCTTTGTCGTAATCGGGTCTCAGCAACAAGTGCCGATGAAGGGGCTGCTGACCATTAATGCTATCTACAACTTCACACCGATGGAGGCGCCGCCAGGTGAGGGCGGACGCATCCCATTCGCCAGTCAGGGTGACAGAACCCTCACGTTGGCGAACCTGGATGTGAACCGCATCGAGACCACGACACGCACGGCCACACTCGACCTCAACTACGGTCTGACCGAACGACTCGGTATCCAAGTGGCAATCCCATACAAGCACGTTGAGTCGGATGCGCAGATCGGTGGTCTCACCCCGGTGCCGTACAGCGAGAGGGGACTTGGCGATATTCGGGCCACACTGAAGTACAACGTGTTGCCCACTCTGCGGAGCATGGTGGTACTTGGCGTGGGGATCGATTTCCCCACAGGGAGCTATGGACGGTTTGCGCAAGGCGCTACCTTGGCAGAATCGACGCTGCAGATCGGCCGAGGCAACTTCGGTATCGTCCCGATGATTTATCAGACGTATGAACTGATTCCCCATCGGGTGAACCAGTTTGCGTCGGTGAGTTATCGGCACACGTTTAAGAACAGCGATGGTTATCAGTTCGGTGATGAAGTGAGTGGGGCATTGGGGCTTAATGTGATCCCGCTTGAACGGACCCCATGGTTGGTGTTGACGCAACAGTTCAATTTTCGATGGATGCAGAACGACGCCATGGATGCATCACTGTTTCAATTCAACCCCGGAGGAGCGCCGATTCTGCTCGATCCGACTGTTAAGTTCCGGGCCATACCGACAACCGGCTCGACCTATGTCGCCTATTCACCGGGCATCATGGTGAATGTATTCAATTTCGCCTCAGCCTATTTTATCGCGCAAATCCCGATCCATCGAGACTTTAACGGCAACCTGGAGCAACAGATCAGCTACATTTTTGGCGTGACGAAGTCGTTCCAACTATTTGGTGGGTCTTCGTAGAACAGGACCAGAACAGCGGTATTGATTCAGCCATGATGAGGAAGATGCGACAACAGGTTTCTCAGGCTCTGACCGGCTGCTGCGCTGTGCTGTGGCTGACAGGATTCTTGTCGGTCGGGCAAGGGAATCTGGCGGCACAGTGGGTGGCACCGCACTGTCCGAACGGGCAGGCACAACATGGTCAGCAGAGCCACAATCATTGTACATGGCATTGTGCCGGGCTCGACATCCAGGGTGGTGGAGGGCGTGGAGAAAGTACTACGGACGTTCAGATAGACCTGGTCTGGAGTCTCGGCGCCATCTCCGTGCAGGACGCTGTTGTGAATGGCCAATTTCTCCCACGTGGCCCGCCGCAAGTTCTGTTTCAGATCGCATGAAACGTATCGGGCTGGGAGCCGGCTGCGCTCCCTTCAGAGAAACGTTAAGACGACGATTACAAACGAGGAAGGAACGACCCATGGAAACGATGAAGAGACGAATGTATGCGTCATATGTCACAACAAGCGCGTTAGGGCTTGCGCTGATTAGCCTTGCAGCTTGTAGCTCAGGAGATGACACCACTGCGACGCCGGCACCTAGCGCCAGCGCCGGACTCACGAACCCGTTGGTGTTCATCAACAATACGGGTGACAAAACTCTGGAGACGATCAAGCACGACGGCGACACGAACAATCAATCGATCGGAAAGCTCGGCGGCAATAACGAATTTCAAGGTTCGGCCCTCGGCGACATGACGTCCTCGGCAGGCGATTGGGTCTTCGTGAATCTCACCGCCGCCAAAGGGGTGGGCATCATCGATCCGCTCAGTGGCGCGAAACCAATCTTTGAGACCATCATCCCCACAGGGGAGCGGCCAGTGCACATCTATCGTGACGCTGTCGATGGGGAGGTGATTTGGTCGATGAATGACGGCAATGCTACCACGGGGATTGACGGCGAAAATTGCGCGGCGCAATCAGAAGGGTCGATCTCGATTTTGCACAATTCACATCTGGGCGCAGGCGGAGAAGTTCCGGAGTTGAAAAAGACACTCTGCTTCGGGCTAGGCCATAAAGTCACGGCATTTGCTAGGCCGACGGCGACCGACGCATCAATTCTCAAGCGCACGTTTATTACGAGCGCCAAGAGTGGCGAGATGACGGTGATCGACAATAACTCCCTCTCCGGAACGTATCTGACTATCATCAATAAGATCGATCTCTGTGACGGCAACAAGGAAGCTTCCTGCGACAGCGATGTCGCTACCCCGAACGCGTCTTCTCCGCACGGCATTGCCTGGTCTATCGCGACAGGAAAAGTGTACAGCCGTCAGGAAGGGTATGAGAACGTCGTCGAGGTCGATCCGAATACCATGCAAATCGTTCGCAAGGTGGATATTGCCCCCTTCTCGTCCTCAGGGATCAGTCCGGACGGCAAGTTCCTGTTCCTGCGCGCCACCGATAAGGCGACGGATCCTGATCATGTCCTGGGGAAGTTGGGTGTGATCGATTTGACGGCAAACCCACTGGCCGTTACGACGTTTCCAGATCTCCAGGATCTTGCGCCAGGCTCGTTCAAGTTCAGCCCGGATGGCACCAAGTTGTATCTGACACAGTCGAATGACAACACGGGTTTGACGGCCGCCCAACAGGCTAATCTCAAGCGGGATAAACTTGTGGTTCTTGATACGGCGGCTTTGCCGGCTGCGCCCACTGTGACGGCAGAGATCGGGCTCTTGGCTTCTCCGGCAGGCCACAATCTTGATTTGCACGTGCATGACGGCAACCTAAAGCACCTTTGGGTCACGAACAGGGACGACAACTCCGTCTCGGTGATCAACGCCGCGAGCAATCAGCTGGTACAGCGGGTGGCGGTCGGCAGTGCACCGAATGGGCTCCTGGTGTATGAGAGCAGCGCCTTGGCGGGCCACCACAATTAAGTAGCGGCGGTGACGACACCAGAATGACCGGCGGCCTCTCAGGGTAGCCAAAACACCTGAGCCGCCGGGCAATCCTTGGTGTGTGGTGATTGAGATGGAGGTAGAGACATGTCTGAGCAGGCTGCCTCCTGCTCGGACCAGCGCGGGGCAGAGGATCCTTCCCTTGACCTCTGCCCCGCATTTTTTCTAATGTCAGTGAGGCAAATATCAAGGCTTGCTGTTCAGTACGAAAGTGTTGCGAAGAGAATGACATCGAACGATCACAGCCGGTTGTTCTTGCCTGCCTGGGGTATTTCACTGATTCTGCATGGAGCGGTTGTCGGCTTGGCGCTCCTTTTTGTCGCGCAGATCAAACCGGTTCCTCAAGGCGAAACGTTCCAATGGGATGTGGCGTTGGTGGATGGGGCAAGGCCAGATTCTCTATCCGAGCAGGCCCAATCGGCCGTTGAGTCTTCAGTACCGCCTGCCAAACAACGCCCTCCATCACGGACGAAGCCGGTACAGGAGCTTGCCCAGCCGGTCATGCCCACGGAACAGACGGTCGAACCTCCATATCCGGGGGGTCAACAAGTGTATCCGATTGAACGGACGGTGGAGGTTCCTCAGTTCCACGACGAGCCGCTCGAACAGGTTGCTGAGTCAGCAGCCGAATCAACGGTGGAGCCCCATGAGGGTGAGCCTGTTCCGGATTCGCCCACCCCTGAGTCGATCGAATCGCAACCTATAGAACAGGAGTCGGTTGCGGTCGCATCGGCTCCGGATGTTGCTGTATTCCAAGAGGCTCCTGATCCGGCTGAGACGCATACCAGTCATATGGATGCCGCTTCGGTGAGCGTGCCGGAATCACAGGCCTCCGGTCTGGAGATGAAAGCGGACAACCGCTGGCTGGCTGAAACACTCTGGCGGCGAGTGGCGGAGCTCAAGCGCTATCCGAGCACGTCGCGGATGAACGGAGAAGAAGGGAAGGTCATCTTGAAGGCTGTGATCCGATCTGATGGACGGCTCGCGACCGTGACTGTCCAGAAGAGTTCTGGCTTCAGTGCGCTTGATGAAGCGGCGATGGAAGCGGTCAGACTCGCCTGTCCGCTTCATATGAAGTACACCATGGGCAAGCCACAAATCGTCGTGAGTTTGCCGATCGTGTATCGCCTCGCCAATTGATACGTCTGTGAAAGTAGAATGGCCTAGAACGTCGGGCCTGTGCACACATCATTCAATGCGAGATGGGTCACTCGGAGGTCGGTGATTAGAACCATATTCGATGGCTGTGACTGGAGAGGAACAGATCTCGTTGGCCGGCGCGATTGAAAAACCAATGCTTCGAGTCGGAGAGGCGGCGGAATTGCTCTCTGTCAGCCGGTGGACGATTTATCGGTGGGTGGAAGATGGACGGCTGCGCGGAACAAAGCTTGGTAAAGGAAGCTTGCGGATCTTTCGCGAGTCCGTGGCCTGCTTGATCAAGCGGAATGAGACTGCGATCGCGGGCGCGTCGCCGGTGACCGCTGATCATGCACCATCAAGGGCGGACTGACCAACGCTTTCTGTTGCAACTTGAGCAGGCATGGGTGGACGGGTCATGCAGGGTGGTGTATATGAAAGACGTGAGAACAATTAACACCACCGCACATCGTTTTGATCATCTGATCGGCCACGTTGCATGCGTGACCATCCTGACGTACCTCGGATTAGTTCTGCTGGCCACTGGCTGTGCGGCGATGTCCGTTGAGCCGACGGGGGCTCATCACCATTCCCAGGAAGCAAGCCATTCCTCCCTCTGCGCCTGGTCCTGCCAGATGATCTCGCAGAGCGGCCCGGCGGCATCGGTGCCGATGGCTGTTGTCAGTTTCGTTTCGGCCCCGGCGATGCTCCCTCACGCTCACCCCCAGCTACACACTTCGGTTGCTCCACGTTCCTCTCGTGCTCCCCCAAGTCTGTCACTCGGATAATTCAGCCGGACTCGTTTCCTGTGGCAGGTGCTATCGTCGCGAATGTGGCTCATCTGTCGCCTCTCTAGAAACGTGTCCCTCTTGAGTCATCCTGATTCTTTGAGTCGTAACCGGAAGCAATCAGAAACTTCCCGAGAGCGGTTGCCCATCCCTCTCGGACTGATCAGGGCGGGGCGTTTCGCTGCCCATCGGCGGCCCCGCTCTGGTTACTTTGGTAGGGCAGGTGGTGGCGGGTGATCATGAGTCATCGAGGTTTAGGCGAGCATCGTTGCACTATCACTGTCCGGCCGAGTTGCCCCCTCGATCGGACGATCCGGGGCGCAGGTCACCCCTCCGTCGACCTCCGCCCCGGTCCTTTACGGGTGGATGTAGCAGACGCATGAGAAACGGGTCTGGCAGTTGCGCACTCTTCTCCCAGACCTGCCTGGGGAATCGGTGGTGCCTCCCTCCGATTCCCTGGCCCTTCGGGGTTCAGGACGCGGTGAGTCGTTCTGAAGCGAAGAAACTGTCTCCCGGTACGTTCCAATATCAACGCGCTTCTTAGTGGAGTAGGAAGTATGGTGTATAGTGATCGATCGAGTGGGAACGTACCTAACCTATACTGAGGAGGAGTTATGAGCCGGATCAAAGTTACCATGGCTGTTGTTGCGGTATGTGGAATGCTTGGAGGAGGAATCACCCAGTCCGCATTGGCCGGAGGGGACGGACACGTCAAGGAGGTTATCAAGCACGCGAAAGAAGGAATTGCGCACGAGAAGGAAGCGATCAAGCACCTGGAGGAAGCTATCCAGGGAAGCGACAATGCTCACGCCAAAGAAGCGCTTGAGCATGCGAAGGAATCGATGAAGCATGCAGAGGAAGCCCTGGCACATGCCGAAGAGGCTCAGCATCCGGCCAAGCACAAGTAAACGATCGAGCCGGATCGCTGCCTCACAGCAGTAGGGTCCCGAGCATCGTCGCAGGCCGAAACCGCATGAATAGCGTATTTCATGAAGCGTCGTTTGTGAAGAGTCCGGATCTGAAGACGAGATACGCTTCACGTTTCACGGAAATCTCGGCGTAGCGACCTGCCTGGGTGCGGATACGCATAGGCAGATGGGTGCGGGAGAAACGTTCATGTAGATACATGACCCGATACGAACATCGCCGTGTTTTGTCCGAGTAGGCGCCCCTCCCGCTCGGATGCTAGCGCGGGACGAAGGGTGCTGCCTCCTCCTTCGTCCCGCACTATATTCTGTGCGGAGGAACACATGGGGGGAAGCTGGTACGCTGAAGTGATGAATCCACGATTTCATGAGATGTCACATGTGTAGCATGCGTAGGCATCTGTAGGTAGACAGCACATCCGCATTGGTGTACAAGCTCATTCAATATACGTAGGGCCAGATGGGGTACGACACTAGGGTGAGATAGAGGGCCAATAAAGTGAAGCGCTTCGGTCGGATATTCAAGCACCGTTCCATCGCTGTCTGTGCAGTCGCGATTTATGCGGTGCTGGTTGTGCTGAGTGCCGGCTGCACATTGGCCCATGCCGAGAAAATTCAAGCGCATCATCACCACAGTGAAGAGAAGTCGTCTCCTCAAAGCGTATTTTGTTCCTGGGTCTGTCAAGCAACGTCTGATCTCGTCACGGTAGCGCAGCCGCCTGTCGCGGTTGCCTGGATCGTAGTCGAACCGCAAGTCCTAGCTCCCGCTTCATATTGCCTGGCATCTGCCTCTCCAGTACTTCAACCCCGTGCCCCTCCGAGCCGCGGGTTTCTCCTGCACGGATAAGAATCAGCACGGCACGGTCTCTCGTTTTGGGAATGCTACCTCTGCTGAGTCTTATTCCGGCTTCATCCTAACCGTAACACATAGGAAATTGGTCTGAGTCAAGCAGCCGTTGGCTCGGACGAGGGGAGAGGGTGCTTCTTCCTCGGCCTTCTCCCCACTATCAGAAGCGACGACGCGTACAACGAGGGTGATCGGCCTTTTCTCGAACACCGTGTAGAAACGGCCCGTACAGAATATGGAGGAATTGATTATGGATGCGATCGGAACTTTGCAGCAGAAGAAACTGCTTCGTGTCGACGAAGCAGCACAGATTCTCAATGTCAGTCGGTGGACGGTGTATCGCTGGGTGGAAGCCGGGCGCCTTGGTGGTACTCGACTGGGCGTGGGGAGCTTGAGAATCTTCAGCGAGACGGTGGCGGCCCTTATCGATCTCCACTGCGTGGGGGTGACTCCGGCAACGCCCGTTGACCATTCGGCCACCCAGATCTCGCCCAAACAGAGAGGGCTCAAGCATCGCTATGTGAGTGATGACCGGGGTCGTCGGGATAGGCATCCCGTCGCCGTCTAGATGAACGCGCAACGGCTCTTGTCCAAAACGTGGGGCTACGGGTGTCTGGTCCTGCTGAGCCTATGGAGCAACCCCTCTTCAGTGGAAGCATCCTGTGGTTCGGTGAGTTGTTTCGTGGTGATCGGTTCGCAGCAGGCCGTCTCACCGGCCGGTGTGCTGACGGTGAACCTCAGTTTCGCCCACACACCAAACGAGATTCCTCCCGGAGGCGCGAACACCATTCCGTTCGCCAACCAGCAGACCAAGCAATTGATCCTGGCGAATAGCCAGGTCAATCAACTCAGCACGCTCGTTCAAACAGGGGTGTTGGATCTCAACTATGGACTGACGGAACGGATCGGCCTACAAGTGCAGGTACCCTACCGCATCGTCGACGCGATCGGACAGATCGGATCCGGTGCCGTCTCCAATACGTTTGACCGTGGATTCGGAGATATCCTTGGGAAGGTGAAGTATAACCTGTTACCCAGCCTGCGCAGCATGGTGGTCTTGGAAATGGGGGTCTGGTTTCCCGTCGGCGACTACGGCTACGAACCTATCGGTGGGCAGCTCGCCGAATCGACACTCCAAGTCGGACGAGGGACCTTCGGGGTTCAACCGGGCTTCTATCAAACCTACGAGCTGATTCCGCATCGATTGAATCAATTTCTATCCGGGAACATTCGATACACGTTCCGAAACTCGGATGGGTATCGGTTTGGTGAAGAGTTTTCCGTGAATGCAGGGCTCAATCTCGTGACGTTCCCCTGGTTGACGCTCACCAACCAAATCAATTTTCGTTACAAGGGAAGAGACAACATCGAGGCAGCATTACTCGAGTTTCGACCTGCTCCATTGAACCGGGCCGTCTTGCTCGATGCAAACATTATCGGCCGATCCGTGCCGACTACCGACCATACCTATGTCGCATTTTCCACCGGGGCGGTGGTCAATGTCTTCGACTTTGCCCAGGTCTATTTCATCGCCCAGGTGCCGATCTATCGAGACTTCAATGGGAATCTGCAGCAAGAGGTCAGCTTTGTGGGGGGCGTCACGAAATACTTCACCACGCCGACCCTGTTTAAGCAGTGAGTCGAACGAGTGAAGACCTAAAGTTGTTAGGAGCTTGGCATCATGGCACAGACGACGCAGATCACCAGATGGCGTGATAGGCTCGGGTGGTGGGGGAGGTACGCGATACTTCCGGCCCTTCTCTTGTTCGGTGCGTGTAGCGGTGGTGAAGACGGCGATCCACCGCCGAACACGCCCCTCTCGATCCCGATGGCACTGGTCGTCAATCAGGGCGAGACGACCATGACGACGCTTCGGCTGGACGGACAGTCTCCTCCTGTCATCAATACCTTGCCCCTCGGCCCGCCACAGGCGGATGCCATCGGCGGTGTCGCGTTCTCACTCGGCGAATGGATCTTTGTCACCAATACGGCGACCAACCAAGTCGCTACCATCGATCCGATCGGGGGGCTGACACCGATTCTCGAAGGTTTCCTGACTGAAAATCCATTGGATCCCAGAGTCAAAATCGGGCAGAGGCCAACACGCATTTACAGGGATCCGGTCGATAAGGAAGTACTGTGGACGATGAACGACGGAGATCCGGCCACCGGTCTTGATACGGTCGCTAACTGTTCTCAGGGAGGTTCCGTCTCCGTCCTTCATAATTCGCATCTCGGCGTGGGTGGGGAAAAACCCCGCGTGACATCGATCGTGTGTCTGTCAGGAAAGGGCGCGCACTTCATCGCGTTCTCTCGGCCGCCGGTCACGGCGCAGGAACTTGCGTTTGTCTCCAGCCAAACGACAGGGCTGATCAGTATCCTGCTTCCCGTGGCAACGGCAGGAGGAGATGTCGCGTGGAGTGAGTTTTTTCAGAAGATCGACCTGTGCGACAGCGCCAAGGAGGCGTCATTGGGACAACCAGCCTGTGACGGCAGCGTGACGACGGCGAATCGTTCACTGCCCGCCGGGATGTTTTGGTCCAAGGCCACGGGGAAGATCTATAGTTACCTCGCGGGGTACCGCTCGGTGGTGGAGATTGATCCGACATCCTTCACCATTATCAGGCGCATCGATGTGCCGCAATTCCAGCAAGTGGCGCTCACACCGGACGACCGATTTCTCTTCTTGGTCGGCGAGGACAGCACCTCGGATCCGGCTAAAGTGAGCGGGCGAATTGGTTTCGTCGATCTGACTCAACCGACGCTCACGCTTGTGGGCCCTCACGCCTTAGACCATGTTCGGCCTGCTCAGTTCCGCTTCACCGCTGATGGTAAACGACTCTACATGACCCAGACGAATGCCACGATAGGACTCACACCGCAGCAATCCGGTGTGATGGTGAGGGACGAGCTGCTCGTTTTCGATGCGACGACGTGGCCGACGTCGTTTCCGCTGCTCACCACGGTCGATCTGCCCTCCGTCGGCCCGCTTGGAGTCCACGCCCTTGATCTGTGGGTGACCGGCCCCAAGGGGGCGGGATCGGCCAAGGGCATTGTGGTGACGAATGCCCCGCACACCGGCAATGGATCAGTCTCTCTCATCGACGCCGCGAACCATACGATCACGGCGACGATTCCGGTCGGAAGAAGCCCCAAACAGGTCACGGTCTACTATGTGGGACTTGCCGCAAACGACAATCAGGCGACACCGACCCAATGACCGCCTGTGAGATCGACGCAGCAGTGACGCGTCTCTTTCCGGACTTTAAACCACCAGGTGAGGGCCATGGCATGCTAAGACAATCGCGGGTTGCTTATAATCGGACGTGCCTCACGCTTCTTGCGGCACTACTGCTTGCGTGCCTCTCCCCATCGACTCCGGTTGTCGCCGGTACGATGGATCGTTGGCAGGCGTTGACGGACGAAGGAGTCGTGGCTCGTGAGCAGGCCAAGTACCAGGAAGCAGAACACCTATTCCTACTGGCGAATCAGCAGGCTCAAGGCTTTGGTCTTCTCGACGTGCGTCGTGCAACCTCACTGAACAATTTAGGGTTGGTATTTCATGATCAAGGGAAACATGAGGTCGCGAAGTCCTACTATGAGCGGGCGCTGGTCCTCTGGGAGCAGGCGCTCGGTCCAGCCCATGAACATGCGGCGGTTGCACTGCATAATCTAGCCGAAATTTATTTGGAGCAAGGTGAGTTTGGCCAGGCAGAGACCCATTATCTTCGCTCGTTGACGATCGGAGAACGAGTGTTAGGTCCCGGCCATCCAAAGTTGGCCGTAGGATACAATGGGTTAGGAATGCTCTATCGAAAGCAGGGACGTCAGGTTCAAGCAGAAGCGAGCTTTCACTTGGCACTGGGCATGCTGGAGAAATCGGATGGCACCGAATCCGTGGAAGAGGCCACGATCGTGAACAATCTGGCGTCGCTCTACAAGGAGAAAGAGTTGTATGCATTTGCCGAGCCGCTGTACCAGCGAGCCCTCAATCTTCGTCGGGCATTCTTGGGCGAGTGTCATCCTAGCGTCGCCATGAGTCTGAATAACTTAGCGAATCTGTACCATGCTCAAGGACTATCCGAACTTGCGGATCAACGCTATCGTGAGGCGGTCGCCGTTCTTGAGGCGGTGCCGGACTCACCAGAGAGGCTGATGGGGAGTATCCTTGGAAATTGGGCCTTGCTTGCGCATGAGCGTGGTCTCTATATCGAAGCCAAGTTTCGGTACGAACGCGCACTGGTCATTCAGCATCAGACATTGGGAGGTCATCATCCGATGGTCGAGGTCTTGCGTGATCGTTATGCCGGTCTACTTCGGGAACTCGCGAGTGAGTACAGGCGGGGTTCATTACCACGAGGGCCTCAGCCATCCGCACCCCAAGGGTCAAATGGAGTTGCTCAAGCGGTGGACGTCGGAAATCTCGAGTGAAAAGAGAGCTGACATGACGAGATTGAGAACAGTATGGGTAGAATCAATCCGCGCAACCCGTCTGCGTGCCTACGCCCTAGGCGTCACGGCCTGGTTGTTGATCGGAGGATGCGGCGGAGTGTTTACGGGAATCCCTGAACTGGATACACCCGATGGACGAGTGTTCGCGCAACGCTGCAGCGCTTGCCACGGGAAGCCGTTCGGAAGCCATGGAGTGACCCACGGAGTTCCTGATCCCCGGTTCAGAACCCTGGCGGAGTGGCAGGATCTTCTGCCGAGAATGGAACAGTTGATGCGCGAAAAGGGGCTCCCCTCCCTGACTGAATCCGAACGTGCGGCGATCATCCGCTATGCGAGCCGGCATGCAAAATCATAGGGAATTGCGTTATTGTTGAATGTTGGGACATCCCATAGCTGCTCCGTTGTTTGGCCAAGGGCCACAGTGAGATGAGGAACACCAGGATCTTCTGGTGTTCTTAGTGTGAAGGGAGGGTGGTGCTCTGCTCAGCTCGTCGCAGCAGGGTAATCAATTGATTCTGTCGATCACGCGCAAGGTCAAGGGCTCGCATCAACCGTGCGCCAGGGGCGCTCAATCGCCGATCAGCAGGGGACACCAGTGCAGGAACTGATAAGGAGACGGGCGGACGTTCCTTCATCGGGTTGTACAGAGGATCGCCGAAGAGCACCATGCGCCAGCTCACATAGCGACTGGTCAAGTAATAGACTTCGACGAGAGAGTATTTTCCCGTCAGCAGCAGAGTCGTAAAACGAGCCGGCTCAGGGAACGCATCCAGATAGGGTTCGCCCACAGAGCCAAGTGTCGCCGTAATCCCTCGTTCCAAGGCATTTTTACACCAACCACGCTCAGTGGGATCATGCACACTCACGGCCTCGGCTGAGGCCATGTGATAGCCGATGGCGCCGGGGTTGAATGAAAAGACGTCGTCGTACGCCCGCAGCTTGTACCACCCGATATAGAGCGCAACGCCGGGGATGGTGGTCATGGTCGGTTGCGCATCATCCAGGACCACGCGGTAGGAGGAGTGCTCGTTCATCAGCGTCGCAGCCTCCCGCAAGCTGCGATCGTAGAGGCCGTAGGCATCGGTCGTACCTTTGGGCTGGAGCCCGCGCGCATCGAAGTAGACGGTACCGTCCAATCCCATGCGTTCGGCTTGCAGCGCCTTGTCGACAAGGCCTTTCGCCGATTCGGCGGTCGGGGCATCCAGCCGGCTGACCATGAGGACAGGCAGTTCATCCTGGTTCACCGCTGCGTCTTGAAAGAGCGGATTGTCCCAGCGCCAGGCCACAGAGTAGAGATCTCGATCCCACCAGAGCAGGCTCAGCTCGCTGTCCACACTGGCATCGGCATAGGTATAGGTGAGGAGATCGACTTCCGCGCTTGCCAGTTCAAGCACTCCTCGCATACCGAACAGCCGTTCGGCCCAGCGGTAGATCAAGGACCGCTCAGAGGAGATTGGTCGACGAGCAAGCCCGGCCCACAAAGAGCTCGATCGTTCGAGTAATCCGCGCCAGGCCGCCGCCTGAGGCGTATCCGGAGCGGCAGGTGGCTGTTCCGATCCTCCGTGCTTCTGAAGCAAGATGCCCCATCCGCCGTATTGTTGGGTAAGACGGAGTAATTCCTGTGACGATCGCTCGGACTCCGATTCCTGCGCTTGCCGGATTTGCGCAAGCGCACCCCGCCAGGTGCGATCGACCCGTGACAACAGAGCCGCCGTCCTGGCTGTTTCGAGGAGATCCTGTGCTGGGAACAGCGTGGTATCCGGTTGGTTGAGAGACGCAGGCGCCAGCCTGCCGAACTCAGCGTTCAACTGTTCCAATTGCGCCCGGCTCTTTTTCACCACATTCTGCGCGTCCGTGAGCACCCGGCGCTCTTCAGCTGACAGTTGAGGAGCCTCCACACGCAGCGGCACGCCGTACGTGGTCACGATGACGCGGATGGATGAAGACAACGCCCGGTCTTCCAGTATCCGCCGCGCAGGAGTCACGATGAGATCTTGGTACTCCCGGCGAGTGAGTTTGTCGCGATGTGGAAGGTCGAGCCGAATGACATGCGTGGCAGGTACCCCACGCCGTGCGGCGTAATGCGCGGCGACCTCCAGACTTTCCGGGCTCTTGGCATTAGCCAGAATCACCACATGGTGTGACTGTAATTCAGCTTGCGCAAACGAGGCATGACTGATCGGCGCCATGAAGCAAGCAAGAATGAGGACGAGACGTGTGCAGGTCATTGGTTGCTGACACACTCTACCGCATGTTCGATCAAGAACAAAAGAATGGCGAGTGGAAGTGGGGAGCGCGCAGCGCTCGTCTCGATCAGGAGGCGTATGACGACTAAGAGGCCATGGCCCTTCGCCGGTACATGAAGCCGATCAATCCCGTGACGCCGCTGCCGAAGAGCCATGCGGCCGCGGGGAGTGGTACAGCAGTGATCGGTCCAAGGCTGGTGAGGCGAAAACCAAGGCTGCTGCCTCCCACGAGCGGATTGTAAAAGCTGCTGTAGGTGGGGCGGAGCGTCTCCTCTCCGAGCCAAAGTGACCCTCCGCGCATCACACGATTCGAACCCGTGGACTCATCGATCCACTCCATCACATTGCCGCCCTGATCAAACGTGCCGTAGGGGCTCGCACTTCCGGGACCGGCGCTTCCGACCGAGGTCACATGGCCGAGATTGACGGTGCCGTCCCAATTTGCGCCGAAGTTGTAATTGGCGACGTTCTCGCCGGGGTTGGCGATATCTCCGGATGGAGTAGCGGTGGCGATGGTCGGCACGGCATCGCTGCTGGTCGGATAGAGATAGTAGTTGGCGGTCGCACCATCATTCTTGTGAAATGCCGCCTTATACCATTCGTCGTGGCTGGGAAGCGCGACCCAGTTCATCCCATCGTGCTGATCCGGTCCATGCACACCCTGACTCACGAGGGTATTCGTGTCGGCGAAGGTGTAGAAGCCGCTCTCTGTATCGCCCGTCATGACCCAATTGGCATATCGCGCCGCGTCGTAGAAACTCACATAGTTGACCGGTTTATCGCCATAGTTGGGTTTGGGGTTGTACATGGTGCCCGGCGATGCAGCTGGATCGAAATTGATGCCTCCCTTCACCACGGCAAAACCGGTGGCATTCGTCATGTCGGGATTGTAGAGATCGTGAGGATTCACACCATTGGGATCGACCGCGTTCAGGAAGGCGGCATAGCGTGAGTTTGTGACTTCGGTTGACGTGATGTAATACGGATACGCAACGGCCCCGCGGCCGGTCAGAGGATCGGCGCCGTTGCCTACATTACCGACGGGAACCGTAGGCAGGTTGACGTATGACGCATCGACCGATGTCCCCTGGGAGAGAGCAGCGGCGGACAGCAACACGATCAAGAATCGACGGAACTGTACCATGAGTTATGCCCTCCAAAGCCCTTGTCGGCGGGCCACACCGGCCAGCCCGATCAGCCCGCTGCCGAACAGCCAGGCAGCCGCCGGTACCGGGACGGGTGAAGCAAAGGCAAAGGTTCCCACCGTTTGGCCCAGATCGCTTGGGGCAAAGAACGCGGAGGTGACCTCAGGACTCCATTTCAGATTGCCCGAGAGGGCAAGGGAGAAGGGGTCGCTGCTTGCCGTCACGTCGGTCAGCTCGAAGACGGGAATCGGGAATCCATAGTTATTCAACAAGTGCCAACCTGAACCGTCCGCTGTGTTGCCGACCCGTGTCGCATCAAACTTCAGCGCAAAATCACCGGTGACGAAAATGCCAGGGAAGTTACCAAGAAACCGCATCACGCCGCCCAGTCCGATCTGGCCGCTGGCTGTGCCGGTCACATCGCTCGGATCGTAGGTGAAATTCGTGGCTTGAATGGCACGGCCTGCCGGATTGACGACGGACGAACCGGTCACGCCGTAGATGAGACCCGTCGCGGGGATCTCGCCGGTTCCGGGAACGAGGTCCGCAACCCCGGCCGTATTGATCTGAGTGGCAGTCAGTGAGCCAGAAGCAGGTGCATTCCAAAACTCTTCCAGGTAGAGCGTCGGCGGTGTGCCGGAAGGATTGAGGACCATTTGAGCCAAGGCATCACGATCGAGATTCATCGTGAACGCGCCGCCGGTCACGGATGCCGCGGGCGAGACGGTAGGTGAAAGCAAGAGTACGGACAAAAATATGATCGATGCGCGAATGGAAGATTTCATCGTTGGTGCTCCTTTTCATCTGATCATGGATGACATTCGTACGTATGTTTGTTCTTCAGACCGACTCATTGAATTCGGCGACCGGCTATTTACAACCATCCTGTCATGGCTCCAAAAATTTCTTCTGCGGTGCGCCGCCGAAGCGGCCGACCGCGGGAATTTCCATCAGCTGCTCGCCAGGCATGATCGCGCGCGGCAACCCAGGTCCGTTCGGAATGAACAGTTGTGGGTGATCGAACGGAGCCTGCTGAAAGCGCACCCGTTCGTCGGTCAGCGACAGGAGAAAGGCCAACATCGCCGCTTTTTCTTCCGGCGTGAATCCTATAATGGACATCAGCTCGATCTGGGTGCCGTCAAGCGTCACCATCCCTTCATGGGCATCGCCGGCTCGATCGTAGAAATCGATGACGGCAGGCAGGTCCACCTGGCCACCGTTGTGAAAATAGGGCGCCGTCAGCTCGACATTCCTGAGGCCGGGCACCTTAAACGCCCCATCGACGACGATTGGTTCCGGCGGCGGTGGGGTGAGTCGCTTGACGGTGGAGAGCCAATTCCCGAGATCATCCTTCGCGCCCAGACTGAGATCTTGGAGCGTCTCCAACACGCCGATGTTGTTGAAGCCTCGGTCCATCGCTTGGCCGTCACGGATGCGGGTTGGGCTGGCCCGGACCTGGCGAACCGAGGCGCCCGTCAGTTCGGCGCCCTCGTGGCAGGTGATGCACTGTCCCCGAGTCTGGCTCCGGAAGAGGTCCACGCCCAGGATGGCCTGCGCACTGATGGCGTTCGGATTCCCATCCATGAACTGGTCGTAGGGCGAATGATCGGCGACGAGTGTGGCTTCGTACAACTGAATGGCCAGGCCGAAGAAGAGCGCGAAGTTGTATTGCATCAGGGAATACTCGTTCGCCGTGAGCACCCCTGTAGGCGGATCGATCACGGTGGGTGTCCCGTCGGTTCCCACCCGAATCAGTTTGGATGAGTCCCACCACTGACGGTGAAATGCAGCCTGAATCAGTTCTGGATACCCGCTCACACTCAAGCCTTTCTGGGGCCACCGGCTCAAGGAACCGAGTACGCTGTCCTCCGGATGCACAAGCTGGAGTCCCAGAGGACGTAGGTTGGAGGCCGGCCGGCCGGGAATCTGGTAGCGGACGAATTTCTTGCCGATGTCGCGCATGGTGCGGCCCCTGGCGGACATTTCATCTCCGCTCACCGGTGGGACGACCGCTTGCGACGCCAGGCTGGAGTCTTCCAACCGTACTTGAACGGCAACCGGACTGGTGGGACTGTCCGCGCGGAAGATACGGGCGTTCGGATCTCGATCTCCCATTTCATTCACCCCGTTGAACACATTGTCGGCGCGGCCATCCCAGAATTGGCGGTGATTAAATACGGCGTTAACAACGGTCGGCGTATTGCGCGGTTCCACACGGCGGATATTCGTCGACTCGATTCGAAATCCGTCGGGGTCTGGTTCCTGGCGTACACGATCAGCCGGGCCGTTCCCGACTCCGAGGAAGACAGAGTTGCGGACACCTTGCGAGGACAAGACATCATTGCTCAACGGGAAGAACGGAAAATCGGATCCGGTCACTTGCCCCACCGGGCTGAGATTTCTGTGGAAAGTCGTATCTGGATTGGGTGCGCCGGTCGCGGTGATGCGCTTCAAGCCTGGTGAGAGCTGATTCTTTGATCGTGTGTCGGCCATTCCTGAACTGAAATGACAACTGGCGCAGGCGGTGACGCCGTCACTGCCGACCTGCATCTCCCAGAACAAGGCCTTGCCCAGGCGGATGGCGGCTTGGCGATCGCTGACAAAGTCGGGAAGGTTGGTCGGCTCCGGCACCGCCACGGTTTTGAGAGAAGGTGGCCGTGGAGGATCGGCCGGACTGTTGACCTGAGAGAGTGATTCTGTCGCGACGGTGACGCCGAGCCCGATGACGGCAACGGCGAGAACATGAGCAATACTGGTGCGCATAACAACTCCTTCCGATGTTCAGGGAGGGACCGGCTCCCGGATCGGCCGGGCCGTGAGCGCGTGCGTCCCGTTGAGCAACAGCTACTGCCTATGGGCGATAGCGTTCCGCTTCCGCATTCTGCCCCTTGCCAGCGATCCCAGACCGAGAAGGCCGCTTCCAAACAGCCAGGCGGCGGCGGGGAGAGGAACAGGTGAAGCGGTCACGTCGACCGTATATTTCCCTGGCGTGCCGGAAAATCCGGTAAAGTTTCCTCCCACAAACAGGGTATAGGTTCCTGCAGGAAGGTTGGTGAAGGACTGAACGGCGCTGCCTCCCGGCGTGGCAGAGGACGCACTGTCTAGAAACCCGAGGCCACTTGTTCCGAGTGGGTTATCCGCATTATTCTGGTACGCCAGGAGGCGGTCCGAGGTACTGCCCACATCCCATCCCTGGAACAACGAAAAGCCCGGTTTCAAAGTAGAGCCAAGACCGACATCCGCCGCCACGGTGATGCTCAGGTTGGATTGACCATCGAGATGAATCAGCCCGAAATCGGACCCATGCCCCTGTCCCTGCGTGCCCGTGAAGCCCGGGTCGTTGTCATTCCACGCGCGAGGTCCGACGGCCAAGGCGAAGGTTGGATCTGCTCCCTTGCCGCGGGCGTCGGTAGACGACACCGTTTCAGCGCCGCCGACTCCGACGTTCGCGTACCACATCGCGTTCAGCGAACCGGTGTAGGTCGGTGCAGTGCCGCCGGCCCAATCAGTGGGAAATCCTCCGTCCGCGCCGGCGGTCCCAGTGCTATCCCAACCGGTGAGGTTGTAGACCACGCTGGCGTGTGCCGTAGACCCACTGACCACCCAGAGGGCGGCAAGGGCTATGACTGTTGATCTGATCACGGTGTGCCTATTCATGACGATACCTCCATGTAAGAATGTGTCATGCTGAATTGCGAAACCAATTTCGTCGTGTTGCCAAGCCGGCTAATCCCGCCAACCCGCTCCCAAACAGCCAGGCGGCGGCGGGGAGAGGTACGGCTGTGAGTTGAAAGTTTCCCCCTAAGAAAGCGGCGCCGTCCGTACCGGGGTCTGTCTGGTCCGGGAATCCAAAGCCGCTGCCGAACGAGGAATAACGGACATCGATCACGGTAATTCGAGGATCGACGAGACCGTTCCCGCCGAAGAGGGCCGTGGCTACATCACCGTCCAGATGCGCGCCCACGATGTATTCGACCCCCGGAGAGAGTATGGTGCTGATCACCGGTGCAAATCTGAAGTATCCATCCAAGGCCGCGTCCGTACCGGGTGCGACCGTGGTTTGAACGAGCGGTGCTCCGCCTGACGCAAGCCACAAGGCAACCTGAGCGGGTCCGGCCAGACCATCCTGACCGGAATCGTATACGCCCAGTGCTTCAATCGAGGTCGGGGCCGTGACGGAGAATTTCCACCCCAACGTCCAGGCTGAGCTGTCGTATTCGAAGTCAATCTGGGTGAGATCAATGGCGGCCGCCTGTGCCGGTTGAGCATGGATTGAGCTTGCGAGGGCAATGGTGAGGGAGAATGCACAGACCGTACGCGTGAGGGACATGGTGAATCCTTGGTTACCGGGTGAGGTTGGCCCATCAGTAAAAACAGAGATCGAGTCAAGCACGAGAACGATTCATGAAGCGCGTGACCCGATTCCTGTTCACACTGAGGAGAGCGACCAGCTCCAGTCTGGCCCAAGCTGGTCGCTCTCCTTCTCACGAGGATACTGAGTGCCGAACTTAAGCCAAAAGCTTACGCCGTGCGAGCCCTGCAAGGCCGACAAGTCCGCTTCCGAACAGCCACACCGCGGCGGGCACCGGCACGGGTGACGTCGACAAACTTGCTGCCCAGTCGTGTAACCCGGTCTGGCCGAGGTCAAACGACGGATTGCCACCGTAGTTGAGCGTATACAGGCCGGGAGTCAACACCCACTGCTTTGACACTGCATCCATGCCCGTTCCGCTAGCGGTCCCGTTCGGCCCTCCGGCATTGGCCAGGTGATCGATATACGTGAGATTTGTGGCCCAGCTGATATTTCCCGTATTGTTCCAGGTATGATTCGCCGTGTCGGCGTTCACATCTTCCACCCCGGAGAAGAGACTGAACGCGGGAAAGAGCTGACTGGTACCGCCATGACCCCGCTCAAGCTCCAGCGTCAAGATCGTTGAACCACTGAGGCCGGTGAGGTCCAAGAGCGTCCAGTTGGAGGTGTGGGTCCAGCCTTTCGCGCCGGCAGGATTTCCCGGTTCCGCCCAACTCTTGGCGCCGACGCTTCCGTGGTAATGCGCAAGGTCGATATTCCCCATGACGACTTCATACTCATAGGTGAGTCCCGATTGGTGGCCGGCTGGATTCTCTGTGACCGTCGCCGCGTGAGACGGAGCCGCTCCGGCCAGCCACAGCCCTAATGCAGCCAGGCCTAGACCGACCGACCGCTTTCTGGTGATAAGAGACTTCATACAGGTACTCCTTGGTTAGTGAAAAATGAATGAGCGCCATATCTCATGCCTGGGGTTTCTACCAGAGGCGTACTGGCTGATCTACCGATCGGCCCTAGCGCTTGCTACAAATGTGACGGAAAAGTTCTTGCGGGGGCGGGAATGGTGATTGGTCATCGAGCAAGAAGAGAGAGCGGAGAGACGTCCAGACCAAACCTGAACATCTCCCCGCTTTTTGAGGCTGCGAGTAGCCTGTCTTGTTGACTTTAGGCCGACAGCCGTCTCCTGGCGAGCCCAGCGAGACCGACAAGTCCGGTGCCGAACAACCATAGAGCGGCAGGAACCGGGACAGGCGAAGTCGTCAAAGTTGCCGAGAATGCATGTGTGCCGGTCTGCCCGAGGTCGAATGAGGGGTTCCCTCCGAAGTTGAGGGTGTACAGGCCGGGGGCTAGGGCCCAGCTGTCAGAGGCCGTTGTCGCGCCCGTTCCGCTATCGGTGCCGTTCGGGCCTCCCGCGTTGGCGAGATGGTCGACGAATGTGAGATTCGTGGCCCAGCTGATATTACCGACGTTGTTCCAGGTGTGATTGGTTGTGTCGACGTTCACGTCCTCCACACCGGAAAAATACTAAAAGCGGGGAACAACGATCCGGTGGTGCCACGGTCTAGTGTGAGGGTCAAGAGGGTGTTGCCGCTTGCACCGGTGAGGTCCAAGAGCGTCCAGTCAGAGGTATGGGTCCAGCCCTTCGCGCCGGCCGGGTTCCCCGGCTCCGCCCAACTTTTGGCGCCGACTGAACCGGTATAAGTCGCAGAGTCGCTGCTTCCCATGGCCACTTCCCACTCATAGGTGAGTCCGGATTGATGGCCGACTGGATTCGGCGTCACCGTCGAGGCGTGAGACGGAGCAGCTCCGGCCAGCCACAGTCCCACCGCCACGACGGTCAGATAGGAAGACCGCTTTCTGATAACGAGAGAGTTCATACAAACACTCCTTTGGTGAATAGTGAAAAATAGTTGAGGACCGGCGCTCGTGCCGCAGTATCTACCAGGGCAACACAGGCCCATCTACTGATCGATCCGTATGGCTGCTACAGATATGACAGAATGATTCAGAGGGCGGGTGTGATACACGAAACCGGTGGGGTACGGAAAGGTACGATCAATGTGGTCGAATAGGAGAAGAGTGGTGGACAAACGCCTCATGGTTATCATATTGTAGGTACGTCACTACATAATAGGGGGTCTTATGCGGATGGGGTTGCGCGAAGCGAACCAGCAGTTTTCCCGGTTGGTGAAAGCCGTCAAGCAAGGCAAGGAAGTGCTCTTGACCGAACGTGGGAAACCACTGGCCGTTGTGAAGTTGATTGAGGAATACGGCGATGCGCATGCGGCCGTGCGAAGGTTAGAAAACGTCGGGCTGTTACGCGCGGCATCGAAACGTCGGGTACTCCCCGCGTGGAGTGCCCGCCTCATCCGTGGTGTGCCGGTATCCCACACCGTCATGAAGGACAGAGAAGAACGGTGACTCCCCGTCAGTGGGCCTACTTCGATACCAGCGTGCTGGTGAAACGGTATGTCCAGGAGGCAGGTTCAAGCGCCGTGCGTCGCCTCTTGCAGCGATTTCGGTTTCTATCGTCCTCCATTATGCCGGTCGAGGCCATGTCGGCGATCAGTCGGCGACGGGTGTCCGGCGACCTCACGCCGAGAGATTTTCTCGCCATCCGATCAAGGCTGCGGAAAGATCGAGATTATTGGGAACTTGTGGAGGCAGGCGAATCGGTCCTCTTGCAAGCTGAAGAATTGGTTCAGCAAGCAAATGTGCGTACGCTCGATGCGATACATCTGGCATCGGCGATGATATTTAAGTCTGAGTCGAGGCTGACGATTCCCTTTATTACCGGCGATACGAAGCAGCGTGATGCCGCTCATCTGTTGGGTTTCACTGTCATCTGGGTGGAATAGCCTGCATTGGTTCGTGGCGAAGCCCACCAGGTAGCCTATCTCGTGAAGTGTCTCGGCCAACGGTTTCATGTTTCAAGTTTGAGGTGTTTGGTTCCTGCACAACAGGAAACGTTGAACATGAAATCTGGAACTCAGAATCAAAGGAGCGAACGACGAACGACGAATCTTGTCGCAGCGGCGGAACGCCTCACGTCTGATCGTATTGTCGTGGTATTCAGACCGCCTCGATTTTGATTCCCAGTCAGTGAGGCCCGAACACGCCCTCAAGAAATCCCGGCAATGGCGGGCCACCGGCGGCACCGGTCATCGGGATTTCTACCATCTCATCCTTCGCGAAGCCCGGACCGCTTGGTTGAACCCGATTCTGGTTGCCGACATGGCCGTTGGGGACGAACAGTTGCGGGTGGTCGAACGGCGCTGCGGCGATCCGTACCCGCTCGTCCGTGAGGGCTTCCAACCAGGCCACCACGGCATCGACCTCATCTGACGCCATGTTGGCGATCCCTAGGGGTTCGATCGGTGTCCCATCTCTCTGCATGATCGGTGCGACGTTTCCTCCACGGCTATAGAACAGGACTGCCTCGCGGAGCGAATGGGTGTCGCCGTTATGAAAATAGGGAGCCGTCAAGGCAACATTGCGTAGTGATGGAATCTTAAACGCACCCTCGATGCCGAAGCCTTTGATGACCGCCGCACCGTCGAAGTTTGAGGGCGGCGAGTCGGGGAAGAGGCGCTTGCTGTGCGACAGCGGACCGAAGGCATCGCTTGCCCCCACGCCCAAGTCGTCATCCGTCGGCCGCAGGCCGATGTTGTTAAAGCCTTTGTCTATCACATTGCCGTCGCGGTTGCGCACCGGGCCATTGGCGGCCAACCCAATTCGCCGGACTGAGGCGTCGGTGAGTTCCGCGCTCTCGTGGCAGTTGCTGCAGCGCAGATTGTTCGGGCCACGGGTCCGATCGTTGAACAGGTGCGCACCGAAGAGCGCAAAGCGGGTGATGTGGTTGGGATTCTGGTTGGTCCAGGGATTGAGCGCGGGATCGGTGGCACTCGGGTGGTCTCGTCGGAATCGGTCCCATGGGGTGTCGTCGGAGACCAAGGTCGTTTCATACAGTTGAACAGCCAGACCGAAGAACAGCGCAAAGTTGTACTCCAGCAACGTGTATTCGTCGGTGTTCGGGTTTCTGTCTCGTTGATCGACGATCGACACCGTGCCGTCCTCTGCCACCTGAACGAATTGTTCGCTCTGCCAATACTTCTCCTGGAAGGCCGACCGGATCATGGCATTGTAGGACTTCACTCGGAGGCCGCGTTTCGGGTAGCGGCTGAGCGGACCCAACACACTGTCGGATGGGGCGACCAGTTGTTGCTGGAGAGGGCGTACGCCATGGACGCGCTTGCCGAGGCGGCGACTGTGCTTGCCTTTTCGGAGATCGCGTGCGATCGCTTGTGCGGTGCGACCTGGGGCGGCCATCTCGATCTCGCTGACGATCGGGCCGACGGCCTGCGAAGCCAGGCTTGAGTTCACCAGCGCGACTTGAACCTCAGCCAGACTTCCACCCATTGCCGCCATCACGCGGGCCTCGGGATCCCGAGCGCCCAGCGGATTGACACCATTGAAAATATTCTCGGCGCGACCATCCCAGAACTGGCGATGATTAAACACTGCGTTGATCATCGAAGGCGTGTTGCGCGGTTCCACTCGGCGGGTCTTGAGTCGGCCCACCTGGTAGCCCAGTGGATCAGGACCTCGGTCGAGATATGGCACGCCCTGCGAACTGACGACGTCGTTACTATCGGTTGCTGAGTCCAGGGCGCCTCGCTGCCCGGCAATCGCAAGGCGGGTGAGGGGAAACTCCGAGCCGGTAAGTTGGTAGTTCGGCCCGCCGATCTTGAAATTCAGGTCCTGTTGCGGCACATGCTTGAGCCCGGGTGACAGCTGATTCTTCGAGCGTGGATCGGCGCCCGCGCGAAAATGGCAGCTCGCGCAGGCTTGCACCCCGTCACTGCCGATTTGCATGTCCCAAAACAGGGCCTTGCCCAAGGCGATCGCCGCTTGCTTATCCTTGACATATTCTGCGAGTGCCTGATCGCCTGGGCCAGGCACCGGCACTGCGCGCAGGTCGCCAGGCAGGTTTGACAGGTCGCTGGCCGTAGGCGGATTCAGCACGCGCGGAATCGTGCCGTCACCGGTGAGGGCCTGTAGTGTGGATGTGGACAGGACGAACAGCGTGACCAGACCGAGTGAGACATGCGCGGTTTTCATACAGCCTCCTGCATTCAGGTATCTGCGCTCCGGCCGTCGCTGCCAATGGTTGCCACCGATGGGTGCGAAGAGCACGATGATTCACTGGCCCATGGCTATCATGGAAATTCGGGCATTCGCCAGACCCCGTGCTTACGCATGCACCAGATGTGAGAGAAATTGTCGCTGTGGTGCGCGAGCGCTCAATATCGCGACAACAACAGGAGGTAACCGACAGAGACCGTACGTCCCATTAATCGTCCGGTCTTCTCAGGTCGTGTTGTCCAATCAAAGCGGGCTGAACGAAAGGATCGGTACAGATCCCCCATCCAGCCCGTTTCCCGTGCTCGCTGTCCTGAGTCTCGGTGACGGTACGGCGAGCTACTGTTTCACCCCATTGGCTGTGCCGAGCGCGCCGAACGTGTTCTCCCAGCGGCCGATAAACGACTTCTTGTTGCGGTGCAATTGCAGATCAAAGCTGGAGACGAACGGACGGCCGAACGGCGTGAAATCCATCGTCAGTTCAGCGGAGCAGTCTTCCTTCACGGTCGCCTCGCCGGTAAACCGAAGATCGGTCAGGGGTTTGCCCTGATCGTCCGTCAATGAAAAATCACAGGCCCCTTCAACTTTCCCGTTCTCGATTGAAAACTTACAGACACCGGTATGAGGATTCGCCCTCACTTCTGCTTGATAGGAGACCCAGTGACCTCTGAGATCTCGCTTCTGACAACGGCCTTCCTCTTCGAAAAACGCGTGAGCCTGGTTGCAGAGGATGAGTGACACAACGGCGGTCGCCCACAACATGCGCTTCATGACGATGCTCCTTTGGTGATGCAGTCTCGATGAGTATTTATTGACGGAGGGAGTGGTAACAGGATTCGGGAACCCGCCACCAGCAACGGTGCTACCTGATGCAACACATATGATGAAAAATGGACCAAGCCGTTCGGCATCGATCCTGAGTTTCACGTTTCATGTTTCGAGTTTCAGGTTATCTGAACACGTGAAACCTTAAACTTGAAACCTGAAACTGCCATTGAATATTGCGTGTGAAGCGCATTTCGTTCCGGGTTCGGACGCTTCACGCTTCACGAATGACGAGAGGTGTCCAGCGGCGTATCGGCGGTTGCAGGAGAAGCGGTCATAAATCATATGGGCGAGGGCGAAACGGCGTTGTTGCGGGCTCTTGACGATATGCACGGTATGACGTATGGTCATACCTGGAGGTGGTCTATGCCACGAGCAAAAGTTGCGGTCTCTCTCGACGAGTCCACGGTCGAACGCTTGGACCGGTTGGTCAAGAAAGCGGATTTCCCTAGCCGGAGTCAAGCGATACAGGAAGCGGTAGAGGAAAAGCTCTCTCGCCTGGAACGAAGCCGGTTAGCTCGAGAGTGCGCCAAGCTCGATCCTGAGTTCGAGAAGGCCATGGCCGAAGAGGGATTGTCCGAGGACGTGACGGAATGGCCCGCATACTGAGAGGAGAGATTCGTTGGGCGGATCTCAATCCGGTCCAGGGCAGAGAACAAGCCGGGCGGCGTCCAGTCCTGGTTCTCAGTCATGATGTCTTTAACGAGCGATCGGGGACTGTTATTGCTGTGGCGCTCACCAGCGTACCTCAACGCGCCGGCTTTCCCCTCACGCTCGAGCTTCAATCCAAGGGGTTGCCGAAGAAATCCTGGGTGAAGGTCAGCCAGATACGAACACTCGCGGTGGAACGAATCGGTGGCCGTTTGGGTACAGCTGGGCCAGAAGAACTGAACCAGATTATCGAGGGACTGAGAGAAATCATCGGTGATTAGCCCGCCCTGGTGTGTGACGAAACCTACCGGACAGCGTATAGCGTGAAGCGTCGTTCGTGAAGCAAATCGGCGAACAGTTTCAAATTTCACGTTTCGAGTTTCAGATTATCCGAACACGTGAAACCTTAAACTTGAAACCTGAAACCTGAAACCTGAAACTGCCATTGAATATTGCGTGTGAAGCGCATTTCGTTCCGGGTTCGGACGCTTCACGAACGACGAACGACGCATCTATCTCCACGTCGGCCATTCTACATCCGGATCCTTGAACACCGGGTGGCGGGGACTCGGCCGTTGCCGAACTCGTCGAGGGCTTGGGGTGCGAACACGATTCTGCATGATGATTGGGTCGATGAGATCACCGCAGGTGAGACATCGCCAGGCACGAATGGCGTCAAGTGGGCTTCCTTGTATGACATCGAGCGGATCGAGCGGATCGACGGGGTGCATGAGGCCGTGACAACGGTGACAGGTTACCGGATCCATGTTGCCGCCTCCGTATCGAATGCCCGTCCCTGCAGAAGACGTTCAACCGGCCCTTCACCGGCAGGAGTTAACGTTGCGTTGGGAGACCTGGTCGATTCGGGTGTTCGATTCAGTTCAGCCTGGAGCAGGTAGCCGATGTCTGCCGGATCAATGGGTGCAACCAGGACATGACGAATACATCCACTCGTCACGACCGAGACGCCGGGATACATGGTTTCAAGCATATGGAGCAATCGACGCAGCTGGATTTGGGAAACCGGCTCGACGGGGCTGGGTCCGATGAACACCCCCTGGGGGTTGAGATCCCGGCATTCATCGATCGCCCGCTCGACCGTCCGCACCAACACCGCCTGGTAGCCATGTGTCGCGAGCCAATCCGCGAGCTTGATCCCAAAGTCTAAATTCGGTTCTACGATCATCACGCAGGGTCTTTTCCTCATCGGGTTTGGCATCGCCTGATCTCCTTGTATGTGTGAGTGTGAACGATGCATTATCGTGCTCGGTGCGTTTGAAGGCTTAATCTCAGGTGGTGCGAATCCGCATTCACAGAACGAGACGTATCGAAACACGGGATGGGGAGGATAGGCTACCGAAGCGCGCTGATGACTGCACCAGATATGGCGAAAAAGCTGCATAGGACGAGGCAGGAACTAGGCGAGGGCTTCCGGATGAGCGAACCTGACCTTGACTGCTTCGTGGACCAAGTCCATGGCAGGAGCATCGAATCTGGGTGCACGTACGCATCGTTGTGCGAATCACTCAGAGAGCAAACGCCTACAGTCCAAGTTTCGTCACATATGTAGCATCTGGAGCGGTCTGCACTGGAGAATCGGGGCGAGAGAGGCGTAGGCTACTACGACAGCGTCAGACGAAGTCCCTGGCTCATGGTGAGATGTTCAGAAGGCACGCGATTCGGACGGACATGCAGATTGTAGAAGCGATTCGTTCCATCACACTGGCCCTGTTCTTTCTGGTCGTCGTGCCGATCCTCGGCCTCGTGGCGGCGTATACCCACGACAGCCGCTACGACGAACTGCTCGACGATTGGTAGTACGCAGAATCCGATTAATACCCCCTCAACGCACGAAACCCACTGGAACCGGCCGGGGCTTCAGTGGGTTTCGCGATCCACCTGACTTCTTCCCGTTTGAGGGGAGAGGGCGTCAGGTCTCATCGTTCGTCGCTACTTTCTCCATACCCACGTACAGAGAGCTATAACGTGCGACCTGCTTGGTTCATGTCAAGCTCAGGCAGCCCGCTTCTTGAGGCGCGATGTCAACAGCCCCGCTAAGCCTGACCCGAACAACAGGGCGGCGGCAGGTAATGGGACCGCAGCGAGTTCAGCCGTGCCGTTCAATGTGAACTGGAGCGAAAAACGGTTCCATCCCGTCGGTAAGCCCGCAAGTCCGCTTAAGCTGCGAGTCCAGCTCAAGCCGGTGAAGGCGTTAGTCGTGTCGTTGAAGGTCCCAGTTGCGTTGCCGCCGACAGTAAGCGATAGGTTCGTGCCCAGTCCTGTCAATTGGCCACCCAGCGACGTCAGGTCGGCCGTGATGGTCGATCCGCTCGTGCTGCTGGCCGGCACGGGATTCGGACCTCCCGTAAAGAGGGCGAAGGTGTAGGGCCCTAGCGGAACCGGAGCAATGATGTTCGGCAAGGGCTGGTACTGGCCCATCACGATTTGCCCGTTTGTCGTAAAATTGCTCGACAAAATGGTGCCGCCGCTGCTGTTCTTCAGCGACACGGACCCGCTCGTGAAGTCCAGTTCCGTGACGGTCGCCGCCTCCGACTGCCCTGGTGGGACGCAAAGCGTCAACAACAGGAGCATCATGGTCAGCCCTGATGTCATTGTCCTCGAAGAGGAGTTCTTCATCATCCTATCCTTTCCGGCCAAGAGCCGCCCCTCAGCCATCGCCACGTGTGACAGCCCTAATTTTCGTAGCCAGACCACACAATGAATACAGGCTCTCCATAGACATACAGATTCTTCATACGCCCGACCATACCAATCCCTCGTGGGGAGGGCTACAGATGAAAACTAATACCTGCAACACTTTTGTCCAAACTTGCGAAGTAGAGGTGGTGAGCAGAGGAACGGATACGAGATTCTTCTGGGGGACTAACGCAGCAACAGCTCGAACGCGATGCGTTCGAGAAACAGTTTTCGGTAAGCTTCGGACTTCCGCACTTGACGGCTTTCCATCGGATTGTAGTCGTCGGTGATCGTGAACCCATCCGTGTCGCGTATCCTGTGCTCATGCTCGATGAGCCAGCGAATGCGGGTATCTTCACTGGACGCATCCAGAACGATCGGAGCTTCGGAGGCCAGAAACACGAAGTCCGTGAAGTCCGACTTCTCTGTGGTAAACACCCGGAGATGAGGGAAGAGGCTCTGTAACGTCCGATACACCGCCGCGACGGCATCGGATCCTTCACCGGTCATAAACCCAACGTAGTTGAGCGCCAGCAGCCCTCCTTCGTTCAAGAGGGAGCGCAGTTCACTCAGCATCTCCTGGGTGAGCAGGTGGGTCGGTTCCGTGCCGCCGGTGAAGCAATCATGGATGATGAGGTCATAGCGCCGGTTGAGTTGCTTGATCTCATACCGTGCGTCGCCGACGAGGAAACGTCCGGTCGGCTGAAAATTGAAAAACCTCTGGGCCGCGTCCGCCACCGCCGGGTCGATTTCAATCGTGTCGGTGGCGATGCCCTTTGATTTGAGATCGCGGGCGACATGCCCTCCACCCAGGCCGATGAGCAAGGCCTGAGAGGCCTGAGGACGAAACAACGGCAGCAGCCCCAGCACCTGTTGGTAGCCGAGGACGCTCCGGTCCAATTTCATATCGACCGCGCTGATCACCGAAGCATCGGACAGCATCAGGCGGTAGCCACGCCGCTCATCGTCCACGACACGTACCCAGCCGTAGAGACTTTCCGCTTCAGATCGGACTGTGAAACCCTCAACCGACTTGTATGTGGCGGCTAGCCCGGATGTCGTCAGCGTGGCAAGCACCACAGCTACTACTATGAGTGATCCAGCCCATCGAGCCTTCACGCTGGCGGAGCGCTCATGCCAGACGATCAGAGCCGCAAGGGTGGCCAGTAGCAGACTGAGCGAGACGAGAATCGCTTTCGTTCCGAACAGCGGTAAGAGGTAGAAGCCCAATAGCAGCGTGCCGGCGACGCTCCCGACCGTGCTGACCGCATAGACTGAGCCGGCCACAGTCCCCACCCCGCTCAGATCGCGCGTCGCGCGCTTGATGACGTACGGCCCGACCATCGCCAGCGCGGTCAACGGAAGCGTGAAGAGCAGCAGCGCACTGCTGAACGCACCCGCGCGGAGGCCGAGCGGATCCGTAACGCGGAGAATCGGGCCGGTCAGAAAGGGAATCGCCGCCGTACCGAGCGCTGCGACCAGAATCACATGGCTTAAGCGCAGCCCCGGTACTCGGTCGGACAGATAGCCGCCGAGGAAATATCCGAGCGCTAACGCGATCAAGGTCACTGCGATGAGAGAGGCCCACACGTACAGACTCACACCATAGAACGGCCCGATGATTCTGGTGCCGAGCAATTCCAGGATCATCACCGCTGCGCCGGTCGTCGTAACGGTCAAGTAGAGCACAGGCATTCCCCGGATCAGGTTGGATTCAGGGTGGCGCTGGGTGGGCTGTTGCAAGGCCAAACCGGACATCGTGTTCATGCATCTACATCTAGCATGGATCAGGCACGACACAACGATCGATTTGACCACAGGGTAGTGAATCCCACGCGGTTTCAGTAGCACCTGTTGCATCTGGTGCACGTGTCTGTGGAGGACCCGGTTCATATTTGGTACTAGGGTGACGACGCACGAATCGGACTGCTTTGATAATCAGGGAAAGGAGGAAAGCCATACATAGCTCAGGCCGGGTGGTGAACCTCTACGAGCGCTAGGCCTGGTACAAATGGCGGCTTGGCGATCAGCTGAGACACTGTCTGTTTCTCGTATGTCAGCAAGAGTTCATTCATTTTAAACGACATGAAAGGAGTGTTATGAATAAAGCCCTCATACTGGGATCTCTGTCTGTCTTCAGCTTCATGTTGGCGGCGGGTACCGCCTCTGCTCACGTCGGCTATGGCACGGAGCTCTACAACCAGTCTACCAATACGTTCGGTCCCACGGGGACCGGCGGGTTCAACCCTACCGTGTCCAGCAATGCGGGCTGGATTTCCGGCATGAGCGATAACGGCGTGAATCGCACCGCGACGGTCGATACGCTGGCTGATAGCCATAACAACCGGGCCCGGTTCTTTAGTCTTGACCAAACGTCCACCGTCAGTATCACAGTGACCGGTACAGCGAACACGTTCCAACCAGGCCTCGGTCTCACACCCTCCACATTAAATCCGGGGTTCTCACTCTTCAGTGGGATGGTGCCCTTGGGTTCCCATGATGGCGTGGGTGACCTGAACGGATTGACTCCGGCTCAGATCACGGCCTTGCAGACTCCAGCCATGGTTGGGACCTCAGTCGGTGCCCCTGATGGAGGCCATCTGCAAAATGTCCCTGCCTATGCGACTTGGTCGCCGTTCTTCGACACCATGGATGAAATTATCCCAGAGGGTGGTGGTGCAGTGGATGCCGGTGGTCCCAATTGGGGTGTCTATCAATCGGACGGCAACGTGACCATGGGGAACAACAATGGTGAGGTAAGCACCATGACCTTCACGGGTGTCGCCGTCGGGGATGGCCATGACGGTGACGTGCAAGACAACCGTGTCACGTGGACCGGGACCCTAGGACCTGGCATCTATTCATTGTTCATCGGTGGTGCCAATCAGACCGACTTGGCCTCCCTGTTTGAGGAAGTGCAGCAAGGCACGCCGATCGGATGTACGGACGTGTCCTCTTCTTGTAATGGCACGAACTTTGGTAATCCGAGTGATCCCAACAACCCGGCTGCGACCGACCCCTACTTCAAGCTGCGTGGGGCGCGCAACATGCACATCTCTATGGCGGTGAACGGAGACGTGTCACCGGTTCCCGTGCCAGCTGCTGCGTATCTGTTTGGGACAGGCCTCATCGGCCTGGCCGGCATGGCTCGGCGTAAGATGATGGCGAAATAATGCGGACGTAAAATCGTGTGTGCTCGGAGGGGTCGCTGTGACCTCTCCGAGCGGATCTTCGTTGAGCCTGGTCTGGTCGTTCCCCAAATACCTGAGCACTTTTAGCGATCTTTTTGTCACATCTGTAGCATCCGTTGTATCCGGTAGTAGTAGGAGTTTGACCGCTCTTGATATCATCGTTTTCCAGTAGGAGCAGGCGGAGTAGAGGAAAGAGAACGGCGTGGTTCGGTAGGAGCCAAAACTCGATATGGCGCGAGGAAACGGAATCGACCGGGTACACGTCATCCGACTGGTGCTGAAGCGTGCCAATCCAATGCCGAAAATGTATTTCTTGTCACATATGGTAGCAGATGGTGCTCCGGTCGGTAGACCTCCGTCGCCGCACAAATTATAAGCGTAGATATGACCGAACAGAGCTCTATCTCATACGGTCAGATGGTGTTCCACTAGGTGCTTTTCACTTTAACAAAGGAGTTCAATATGACACGTACCAATAGGTTGAAGACGGCGATTGCCGGATTCGTTGCCGCTGGAGCATTTGCCCTCGGCGCGACCGCACAGGCCGTCACCCTCGATGCAGGGGTTTTCAACAACACCCTCGGAAGCGCGGCGAACCCGGTCACGTTCAACGTCACTGCCGGGTCCGGGCTGTTCCTGGATACGATTAACTTCGACTTGGGTTCGTTCACCCATTTCAATATGACGTCCACGGCGAACAACATTCTCAGCTTTGGTGCGCCGATTTTTGAGAACAACGGCGATACGGAAGTGGTGGCTGCAGCGCCCACCTTTACGAATCAACCGCTCGCGGATCTTGGATTGTCACGCGACTATCACCTGCACCCACAGGGTCTGAATCAAGGTGGCGGAACATACACTGTCTCATTGTGGGGATCGACTCTCGGAGGGCCAGGGGTGCCAATCCCGGGTGCCGTGTGGCTTTTTGGTACGGGTGTAGCCGGTTTGGCAGGACTAGCCCGTCGGAAGATGATGGCCAAGGCCTGATCGTTAGAACAGTGCTGTAACTCGGAGGGATCGATAGAGCGATCCCTCCGAGTTGGTTTCCACGGTTCGGCGGAGTGGATATTCGCTTGCATAGAGAATTCAGAGACTGATTAACGGATGACTGTTCGTGGCAGGAGTGAACATATGAAACACAGACTCATGACGAAGATGTTCACCGGAGTGTGCCGCAGGTTCGTCATGGTTTCCATTTCAGCCCTGGTGTGGTGGAGTTCCTTGGGTATTGGCATGGCAGCCAGTCTTCACTCGTTTAATCCGAATAGCGCAGCCCCATATCTCGCCGGGACAATGCTCTCGAGCAACCCATCGGTCATGGAAGCCCGTGTGACCTTTTTTCATCTGACAGAGTCCGTTGTGGAACTCGAAGCCTCTGTTCCGTCAGTGGTAGCGGAGCCCATTGCGCTCACGGGTCATACCGAGGGGAAACCCGATTCCTCTTTCCCGTCAGGCGCCGTTCTGTTTGCGCTGGTTTCCTTCGGGATGATCGGGATGGTCTCTCGCGGGGACATGGTGTCGAGGAAGTCGCACATGGCCACGGCAACCCAGCCCTCTCGCTCGAGTGCCGCCCGCGTCATCGGTCTGCTGTCGCCGGACTCCGTCTTTGCCGAAGAGATCGAAATGCAATTGCGCCAAGCAAGCTATGAAGTGCGAACGGCTGGTTCAGCGAGCGAAATTCTCATAACCTCCGATCCGACGAGCTTTCTCCTCATGGTCGTCGACCATCGAGTCCAAGATTGGGACATGCTCCGGACGGACCCTCTGCTTCGGCGGCTGCCACTGATGGGAGCGGTCCCGCGTGGTCACCTTTACACTGAGGATCAGTGTCTATCGGATCTCGAACGGGGGATGGATGGCGTTCATGATTTCAGAGACGGTGAAGGCCTGTTTCTTGCCAGAGTTCATGCCTATGCGCGACGAGTCGATGGTGATGCAATGCGACGTGGCGTCTATCAGGTCGGGGCCGTCAAATTGGATGCCGATACCCATGAAGTGAGCATTTCAGGGCGCGCGGTGAAGCTGTCTGCCAAGCCGTTCGCGATCTTGGCCGCGCTCATGCGTGAGCCTTCAAAGATTTTCAGCAGACGGGAACTGGTGGATCTTGTGTGGGGACGGGATTTTGCAGTGGGTGGACACGCCTTGGATGTGCACATTCATGCTGTGCGGCAACAGTTGGACCGAGAACCGGATCATCACTGCCGGCTGATGACCATCAAAGGTGTGGGATTCAAACTGAAACCTCTCTCCGCAGTCAATCCGGTAGTACCGGTGGCTGCTAATGCCGGCACGTTGCGCTGCTCCGTGACCGGCCGACTCGAACGCGTCCAGATGCCTTTGTCGGAATCGTCTGTCGCCGTTGCAAAGGACTGGCGCAAACCGTCTCTGCGTCGTCGGGCCAGGGAGCTTCGTAAACCGCTTGTGGCCGCACATCGTCACGCAGCCGCCTTGGCCGGATAGGACGTCAACAATCTCTTTTGCGATCTTGTTCCGAGGCACGATAGACCATCCCGTCCCCATACGGCTCTCACGGACCAGAGGCCTCCTGTTGGAGACGGGTATGACACGTATGAAGTCAGCGGTAGGTAGTCAGCGAACAATGATTATGTCGCAGGCACTTGCTCGCGACCGTTCTACAAGGAGGGAGGCCCATGAATAGGATAGGAATCACGGTGGTGCTTTTGGCGGCGTTGGGCGGGCCTGTGGGACTTGCACAAGGGGCGAGAGAGGAAGCGGTCGTCCTGATGTTCGACGGAAAATATTGTGATGCACACTTGAGTGAAGTTGAAGCCACCCTCAGAAAAGTGGCAGGCGTCAAAGCCGTCGACACGAAGAGTATGAAAGGTCATGCCATTGTGACGGTCGAAGGAGCCAAGACAGACTCAGATCAGCTCGTTCAGGCGGTGAATAAAGTGAAAGGTGAGGGATGGCACTGTAGCGCACAGGTGATGCGGTAGCCTCGCCGCACAATGGATGCCGGTTCCTTTGGCGGCGATCTCTCAATCAGGATTGACGATGGAACCGATCTTGCTGCGGATACAGGAAACAGCCAAGCTCCTGAGGGTCAGTAAATGGACGATCTACCGGTGGGTTGACGAGGGCCGGTTGCGTGGCACCAAGATCGGCCGAGGCAGTTTGAGGGTCTTTCGAGCATCGGTGGAGGAGCTGATCGAGAAGACTCGAATCGAAGATCCGGTGGGCCCCCGTGGCCTGGAGCCTCGCACGGAACGCGTTAAGACCATCAGTCCAAAGACCCACAAAAAACGCTGACTGATGCGACTATGTGATTGTCCCACAAACCTGGTTCGGGAAGAACAACGCTGACGCCCGTAATCCTCTCTGATCCCTAACACCTGCCTTTTCTTATCTGCTCCATCGTCGCGCCATCAAACAATCGGAACACTCAGGCCTAAGCAACCCTCAGCTACGATTGCCAACCGATCTGTGGCGGGCATTACGCTCCGACTGCGTCAAGACCGGCATCTTTGCTATACATTTACTACGTTTGCTATCATCAACCAATCTTGATAATTGTTTAACACCAAACACCTACATTTCCTCCTTTCACGAGCTGTATACTTCGGCTCACTGGTCGTGGAGAGGTTCCTCCAGTAGCTTCACTTCAAAAGGACACACATCATGATGCACCCAACTCTCTTCCTGATGATCGGATTGGTTGGTCTCGGGCTGTCGGCGACACCTGTTCATGCGGCGGCCGTGACACAGCTGGATTTGACCGGAGGCGCAGTGAATTTCGGAGGACAGCACCACGAGATGATGGACCGTCTGCTCGGCCAAGATGGTACGTTGAAGTTAGGTCAATATCAGGCGATCGGTGAGATCGTTCCGTCGATCGGCAAGTCTTGCGAGACCTTCTCGATCTTCACGTCTGGGTTCCATAGCGCGCCCGCTCCGACGGCTACGATTTCCGGTTCATCAATTTCGGTCGACTTGTCCTCATTATTCTTTGGCACAAGCCGTGGCAGCTTCCACCAAACATGGAATATCGGCAGCCAGGCGACCGGCCTGTTCAACCAAGACAGTCGTGAATTTACGGTTTCATGGAATCATGTGTTCGACGGAGACAATCAAGCGGGACCGGCGACATTTTTCTTGAAAGGCATCGTAGCATTCGCAGTTGACTCTCAGCCGGTGCCGATTCCAGCCGGCGTCGTGCTCTATGCCACAGGGCTGTTCGGTGTGGGTTCATGGAGCTGGTGGCGCCGTCGAGCAAGTCTCACGGCTGCAGCCTAAGACCAATTTCGCGTTTTCGAATCTCACTTCAGCAGCGAGGTCTCTCTCCGGATCGTCATTCGTAGGCTTTTCAGCCAGATTTCCGATCCATCCTGAAGGCCTTCATCAGGCCCTCGCCATCTTACTACTGAGTCATTCTATCTCTGTTGTCGCACCGAATGACAACGCCTGCTCACGAATCGTTCAGAGATCTTCATTCTGATAATTATCTGCAGGTTTCACCGTTGACTACGCCCGTAGGGTGCTGTAGGAAAACCATGATGAGTGAAAAAGCAAACACTCGAGCGAAGAGGGTGCGATTCTTTCGTGCGCTGGCGGACGAGATGAGGGTGCGTATTCTGGAACGGCTCAGGAGTGGAGAGCAGAATGTCTGCGCGCTTTCAGCAGCGTTCCAAACCGGACAATCGCGACTCTCGTTCCATCTCCGTGTACTCAAGGATGCTGGACTCGTGACGCACCGCCCGGAGGGACGTTCAATCTACTACACGCTGAACCACCGTGCGATTCAAGAGGCTGAGGCGAGCCTTGGCCATCTTAGGAAACCTGATGTATCCACTTCTCAAACGGGCTCATGCGCTGATCGCTCTTATGTGGAAGCCCAAGGACATCACGAAACGATTGATGGGCTGCAGTGAGTGCCCCAACACGTTGGGCTTCTCTACCATGGAAGTTGTCGGCTACGAAACCCACATCTCTGATTCTGTCTCCGATGTGAGCCTGCGGTGCGCTGCGATGGCTCGCGCGGTCGATCAATGGACCAACGGCTGGTCCGACAGCTTATAGCCGAGCGATTTGACGGACACGATGGATTCGTCGAGGATCGGCATCTTCACCTTGAGACGCCGCACGTGGACATCGACCGTTCGAGTGGTGCCGTAATACTCGTATCCCCACACCGCGTTGAGCAGCATGTCCCGCGTGAGGACCCGGCCGGGGTGACGTAAGAAGTGCTCCAGCAACCCGAATTCTTTCGCCGTCAGCGGAACCTCTTTCCCCTTCACCGTCACCTCGTGGCGAATGAGGTCCATGTGGAGCGGACCGTAGGTCAAGGAGGTCGGTTTGTGTTCGTTCGCCCGCTCCAGGCGACGGAACAGCGCTTTCACCCGAGCGACCAATGTTCTTGGACTGAAGGGTTTGGTCACATAGTCATCGGCGCCCAGCTCCAATCCCACGATGGTATCGGACTCCTCGTTTTTCGCCGTCAACATGAGAATCGGCAGCAAGGCGGTGTCCGGCTTTTGCCGGATGGACTTGCAGACTTCCAACCCGTCCATTTCCGGGAGCATGAGATCCAAGATGACGAGGTCGGGGTGTTCGCTGGCCACGAGCTTCTGGGCCTCGAGACCGGTATGGGCGATGCAGGGACGAAATCCCTCCTTCTCAAGATAGTGCTTGACCAGCTGGGCGATCTCCGGTTCGTCTTCAACGATCAAAATCGTTTTTGGACGTTGCGATGTCATGCACAGGTTCTCTCGGTCTCGCTGCTCGTTCCACATCACCAGTGGGTACAGCATACGCCCACGATGTTACAGGAGTGTTAAGCCTTCGGAGCGTCAGATGGGATGCGGACAACGGTTGGCGACGGCCATTCAGCCATCGTGAACTCGGCACGAAGCCCTTCTCCGGAACGTCGAAGCCGGCGCACCTCGTGCTGCTCGTGGTTGACCGTCACGGTCCGAGGAGCGCCTTCATTTCCTCTTCAGCCAATTCGATGGCTCCACGAGGGGTGTAGTGCACATCATCAAGGAGCACGTCGGACAACCGGTTGGGTTGACTCGCTTTCCATCCCCGCTCATCCATCAATCGTCGCGAATTGATGACCAGCACCGCCGGATCCGAGTCGGCGATGGCGCGCAAGGCGCCCGGATAGCGAGCATATTCTGCTTCCTGTGCCGGGTTTAATCCCTTTCGGTACGGATCGCTCATCAGAATGATGGGAAAGTCTGGCGTGCCGGCCCAGGAACGGATTCGAGCGATCAGCCGTTCCGTCTCTGCACGGAATTGTTCTGCCGTCGAGCCTTCACCGCTGTCGTTGGCACCGAAATGAAGAACGGCCGCGTCGAACCCCAGGGCACGAAACAGGAGTCCAGCTCCTCTGTAGGTGCTCAGAAATTCTTTAGTCGACAGGCCGGCCGCGCTCAGATCCTGAATGACGAGTCCATACGGGCATTGGTCGCTCTTGAAGCGGGCGCCGATAATATCTGTCAGCGCTGAAGGGAGACTGCCAAGTAGTTCTAGTTGGAGGTGACGTTGCCCATTGAAAGGCAGTGGGACCGTTGTGAACGACTTGACGATATACGTCGCATCAACCAGCGACAGCGGGGCAGTTTCTTCGATCGTCGCCGTTGCGGAATAGCTCGGCACTAAGTCAGATGGCCGTGCCGTATAGAAGATCCCTCCGGACTGCGGATGTGTCGCAGCAAACACCTCAGCTCGTACTGAACTTTGCGTGCAGAAGTATTGATTGGTGGTCGGAATTTCTGCTGCTGGGTTAAGACTGCGCGCATCAGGTTCAAGGACCATCAACTGACCGTACTGCTGCCCGTTCACCGATTGCGGTCCAGCCGGCGCGGCATGCGCTGCAGCGGGGATGCCCGGTAAGAGCCGCTCTGTAGGAATGCGAGTCGGAGAGGGCCCGGGACGGGCAGCTGCCCCTCTCAGGAGCCAATCTCCGAACGGAGCGCCCCCTCCAAAAGATTGATAACCGGCCACGACGGTTTCGGGCACATTCTGGTATCGTTTCCACGCTTCGTATTGGAGGCGCGGCACATACACCTCACCCTTTCCTTCCGGTGATGTTTCCTGTGAATCGCCAAGCATCGCAATACGGACAGTGCGAGTCCGTGCCTGCGTCCAAAGGCCGGAGAATAGAGCCGCCGATCGAGTAAAGGTCGGTTCGACTTGATCAAACGGCAGCAGTACAGCCGGTGGGGGTGGAGGTGGCGGAGGATCACCCGGCGGAGGGCCAATTGGTGAACCCTTCGTGATGCCATGACGGGCAATCATTTCTTCGACCGTCACGATTTCGATCTTCCCTTCCTCACGTAGTTTGACCAGATAGTCGGCGACCTCGTCGAAGTCCTGATCGTATCGTTGCCATTCTAAACCGAGTTGCTCGCCGTACTTCACCGCATGGTCGATCGCCGCGATGATCTCGGTCAATGACCGAGCATCGCCTGACACCGCCCACAGGTTGTAGGGGTTGGTGAGCCCTCCATAGAGCGAGCGGCCGGTATTGTCGGAGAAAATGTTGCCGCTGTATGCAGCTACTACGCCTCGTTTCGCCAGCTCAGCATCGAGCGAGGCGTTGTGCTTGGCATCTTCGTAGCACCAGAAGATCGGACGGCGGTAGCCGAGCCGCTGCAGATCAGTGAGATGCTGGTCCATATCAGCGGCAGCGGTCTCGAGCGTGTGAAAATCTAGGTAGTTGAGTCCCTCCGTGGATTCGCCGCCGATGGTCCATCCGGCTGCCACCATTTCTTTCAGTTGGTCATTGGTGAATCCCCCTTCCAACTCGACGCGACCTGGATCTTTGAGCATTTCGGTCACCGGACAGTAAGAGCCGATCAGGTTACGTTTTTGAGCTTCAGGGAAAAGGTGGGTATATACACTAGCAAAGTTATTCTCGCCCCAGATGTTGATCTGTGGTTTCGCATAATAGCCGTGGAGAAAATCGCTGACGTAGAACGTTCCTGAACTGTTGGGCCGGAGATCGAGGAGTATGCGGAAGGTTGTGAATGCCTGACTTTCCACCGCTCCGCCGCCGTATCCGACATGGTCGCCGGTTTGCCACGTGATGGGATTCCATCCATCGATGAGCCGCCGCCCCACGCCTCCTGTGGCCCAGTTAAAGCGAAGATATTGGGAAAAACTTGGGGATGTCGCGAGATCGAGGGTCACAGCCGTTGCGACGGACACGGACGGCTGATACCAGAAGAGACCGAAATTGCCGAGATCGCTCATCGGCTGGTCGTCCATATCGACCACCATTTCGATTCGCCCACCATCGGAACCGCCGGTACACTTCGCTTGGATGTAATGCACCGCGGTACTTCCTCCGAAGGGTGCATGCTGAGGGAGGCTGTTGTTGTCGCTGACCTGGCTCAAGTCACACGAAGCAGTTCCACTGGTGAGTCTCGGCCAATTGTGAATCGAGGCTTGTCCGCGAGTCGGACTGGATCCATCTGCGTGCCATAAGATTTGATGGGAAGCCACCGGCAAGCCGGCAGGTGGGTTCGCAGCCTGATTGGTCGGCAACGAGCCTTGGTTGTCCTCTGCTCTACAGGACAGTAAGGTGCTGAACGTCAGGATTAGAACGAACATCCCAAGACTCGTGTGACCGGTCTTGTTCTTCTTAGAACAGCTGAGATGCCTCATCTCTGTCTCTCCATCGACTAACAGAGCTCCTTCAACCTCACCCTTACGGCCTTTGATCTCGTATCATAGTGGTCCATATGAAATCCCCCCCGGTGACCATATTTACAATTTGTTAACAGAGATTTGAGCGAACGGTACCCTCAGCTTCAACAGCGGGCGGTAGACTGAGGTCCCCTGAAGGTTGAGGAGAGGGTTTTCCCTATGCAGACGACCAGACTACGTGACCGTGCGGTGGGCGCTCTAAACTGTGCATCCATGGATGTGGACATGTCCCCAGTTGTCTTCCTCTCGACGTGGCCCAACCACCATCGGACATCATGCTAGCTATTTCTGCGTTGGGTCCTTGGTGGATCAGTTTGAAGTCCAGTGCCAAGGAGCTGGGTCTGCTCGGTCGAATTCCGATGTACGCGCTTGCCTCCGGCCTCGTCATCCTCGCCGGATTGGCGAGGGAAATCATCGTGGCGTCGACGTTTGGGCTTAGCGGCGATCTCGATGTGCTCGTTGCGGTCATGGGATTTCACCTCTTGTTCGGGGTGCAGGTGGGCAATGCCGTTCAGCAGGTGTTTGTGTCCAAGTTGGCGTCGCAGCATCACGATCGTCTCAGGCCGCTCATCAAACAAGCCGCTTGTGTCCTTATCTTGGTCAATGCGGTCGCTCTCACTGCGCTGGTCCTCGGGTCTGGGCCCGTGCTTCGTTGGATTTTCCCAGCCTTCACCGTCGAACAATATGAAACAGGCACCCGCTTGATACGCCTCTTGCTCTTTCCGATCGCGTGTGCCGGATTGGCGGGAATTTTGCGGGGTGGCCTTTCTCTCATAGGCAGTTTTGCCCCGGTCTTTCTGGGCGGGGCGGTCGTGTCACTCTCAACGATCGCATCGATCCTGGTCTTTGCCGAGCGATGGGGAATCGACGCGCTGGTATGGGGATTTGCAGCTGGGCATTTTCTCGTCCTTGGGTGGTTTCTGCTGGCGTTGTGGAACTGTCCGGATTCATCTCCACCCACAAATGCGGGAGAGCAGAGCCGGCCTGTTGAGGTGAGCGAACTATGGCGACCGGCATTGATCGTACTGTTCGGGGAATTTCTGTTTCAGGCCGTCGTGATGACCGAACGGAGCTTTGCGTCGGGACTAGGATCAGGGAAAATAGCTGCCTTCTTTTATGCAGGCTCGATCATTGCGGTCCCGCTCGCCTTGTTTACAACGCCGATCAATACGACACTCTTCCCGAAATTGGCCCGCGCCTTCCATACGGGGCGCCGCGAGGGGCAGGCGCTGTTAGTGCGATATGGTGCGGTTCTCTTCAGCGGAGCAGTCTTGTTCAGCATCGCGCTGGCTCTCGGTGCCAAACCGTTGATCGAGATCGTCTTGGTCAGAGGAAAATTTTCCATGGCCGACGCCGAGATCACCGCCCATATCTTGACAATGCTGGTGTGGGGATTACCGTTGGCCGGCTTGTACGGGATTATCAGAAATTCGTTCTACTCGCTTGCCGACTATCGCACGCCGGTGGTGGGATACGGGATCAAATGGCTGACCCTCATGCTGTGCGGCAGTTGGCTGGTTCCGTCTCTCGGCGTCGACGGACTCGCTATTTCCTCTGTGGCGGCCCAAGCATCCGATACGAGTGCGATGGGGTGGCTCTTGCATCGTCGCCTGACCGCACAGTCGGAGGCATTGTGACATCGACGACTGACGAGGATGAGCTCTCGTTTTCAGACAACCAAACCTGGAGCGGCCTCGTCTTGGGCCTGTGGCTGACGGGCGTGTTTGCCGGGTCACTGTTTGGGAGGATGGAGGGTCGAAAAGGGCACGTGTATGAGATCATCATGCTCATGTCGCTCGTATGGCCGGCCGGATATTTTCTGCTGAGCCGTTGTCGTTTCATCCCGAGCGGTTTCAGTGCTGGAACGATCGCGGGGTTGGCGGTGTTTGGAATCTTCTGTGGATTCAGTGCGCTGGTCAGCCAGGCGCCGCTCGAATCGACTCAGTACACCGCGTTGACGATTCTGACGATTATCGTTGTGCTCCAGTTCACTACTAACTTGGACGCGGCCCAGTATGAGATCGGGATGAAGACGTATGCCGTGATCATGGCGGCACTCGTCTCCGGGTTTGCCCTCTACGACTATGTGCCTGGTCGTCGGCTTGGGGGTGGGAGTGAGATCTTGAATCCAGCCAGTTTCGCGTTGGTCACCATGTCCGTTTTTATCACAGCCATGGCGATCAGAAGAGCCGTCGTACGGATTCCGATTCTTGTCACCATGGGGACTGTGATCTACCTGACCGGTGCGCGAGCCTCGGCTCTCGCGGCGATGGTTGGGCTTGCGATCACCCTCTTTTCACGCCGACGGACCGCGGGAACCAGTGGGTATCTCTTGCTTGCCGTCTGCATCATCGTCGGCGCCGCGCTAGCGGCATACTACAGCGAGGCCGTCGTTCGTGGGATCACCGACTTTTTCGCCATTCAGGACCGTCATCGCGGCTTGGAATCAGGCGGATCCGGGCGACTGGAAACCTGGAAAACGACATGGAATCTGTTTCTCAGCCATCCGATTCTTGGTGTTGGGTTTCGGACGCACGAAGTCGTTCTCAAGGTCGCCTCGTCGGCCCATAACGGCTACTTGGCGTTATTAGCAGAGATTGGGGTGATCGGGTTTGTGGCGGTGCTTTTTGTCACGCTTACGGGGTTGTATAAAACGTGGCGCCGGAATCAAGATCCCTCTCAAACGTTCAGTTCCAGCGTGCTCTTGGGATTAGCGTGCGGATATTGTGTCCTCGCGATTTTTGAGCGGTACTTCATCAATGCAGGCAATCCGACCTCGCTCCTGTTTCTGTTGAGCATTCTTGGCCCGGTCCTCTCCCAGGGCGAATTGGAAGCTGCGGAGAGTGGTCTCGCGCATGGCGATGGCGAGACCGAGGAGTTCGAGCCAGGTTCCCTCGACGATGACGCTTTTGAAGCCCGGGCAGGAGCATAGGGGTTTCAATGAAACACACGGCACCCGACAACATTCCTCTCGTTGTGCTGCAGCAGGTCTGTATTCCGCATTATCGCCAACGTTTGTTGGAAAAGCTGGGAACGGATCCGCGATTTCGCGTCCTTGTACTCGCAGATCCGGCAGCCGATGTTCCATTTCTTCCTCTGTCGGGCGCTCCCAACCAATGTCAATTCGAACCGGCCACGCAGCACGTCGTCAGACTGCCCTTTGGGCGTTCGCTGTCTTGGCAACCAGCTGCCGTGAGGGCGGTTATTCGAGAACGCCCTGATGTCGTGATCGCACAGGGGAGTCCCTATGAGTTGACAGCCTGGGTTTTGGCCATCGTTGGGCGCATCTGCGGGATACCAGTTCTGCTGTGGACTCATGGACTGCAGGGTGACGAGTCCGGAATCAAGTGGATAGTTCGCGCCTGGTTGTTTCGACTGTGCCGGGGATTGCTGCTCTATGGTGATCATGCAAAATACCTGTTGATGAGGAAGGGTTTTGCTGCAGGACGGCTGCATGTCATTTATAACTCCCTCGATGACGGTGAACAGGCTGCGGTGTCTGAGCAGATTGCGCCGGAAGATTGTGAGGCATTCCGCCGCTCGCTCGGCATCGGTGCACAGGAACGGGTGATCTGTTTCACGGGTCGTCTCCAGCCGGTGAAGCGCTTGCCATGGCTCCTGCGTGCATTACATCTTGTGGTGCAACAAGGCAGGAATGTCCATCTTGTCTTGGTCGGTGACGGAAGCGAACGACCGATGTTGGAATCGCTGGTGGAAGAATTAAGACTTACCAAGTTGGTGCATTTTCTCGGGGCTTCCTACGACGAATCCCGACTTGGTCTTGTGCTCTCCACCAGCGACCTGGCCGTCGTTCCATCCGGGGCCGGTCTTTCCGTCATGCATGCCCTCGGATACGGTACCCCGGTCCTCATCCATGACAAGGTTGAGGAACATTTCCCAGAGTGGGAAGCGGTCAAGGAAGGGGAGACGGGATGGTTCTATCGATACGATGACTTGTCGGACTGCGCCGAAAAGATCATCGACGCTCTCTTCCCCATCCCGCGAAAGCCCACGATGGTAGAGGCGTGCCGATCGGTGATCAACAGCCGATACAATACGACCACTCATGCCCAGCTGTTCATTAGCGCCATCGCGAAGCACTGTACGCTGGCGACACCTGTCGCAAGAGATCGGCGGCAGGTGGATGAGCTGATTCCGTACAGATCGTTCGAGCACTCGGTCAAGGAGCGGCGATGAGCAAGCTCATGAAACACGCGCGAGCGCTGTACACAAAAGTTGAGCGGCGCGTCGCTCAACACACCCTCAATCGTCTTCTGGACCACTGCGCTCTTGTTCACCACAAGATCGGCACAGGCTACGGAGGTTGGTTCGTCCCAGCCGACTTCCTGAGCAAGCGATCGCTCTGTTACGGAGTGGGTGTCGGTGAGGATATCAGTTTCGAAGTCGAACTCATCAATCAGTACGGGTGTGAAGCCCATTGTTTTGATCCAACTCCTCGGGCACAACGTCATGTGGACCAGCTGTACCGGAATACGATCAACGGCACCCCCACTTCAATCAATGATGCAGTCGATCTCTCCTACAAGATTGATCCAGGATGCCTAGCCCGGCTTCACTATCACGCCATCGGCCTGTGGAGCCAGGACCGAACCATGCGTTTCTACGCACCGGCCAATCCGTCTCATGTGTCACACTCGATCGTCAATTTACAGCACACCACCGAATACTTCGAGGCTGACTGCCGAACGCTCTCGACCGTGATGCAGACCTTAGGTCATTCTGACTTGTCTTTGCTCAAGCTTGATGTCGAGGGAGCGGAGTATGAGATCTTAGCATCGATCCTAGACGGCGACATCCGCCCGGCTATTCTCTGTGTCGAATTCGATGAAGGCTATAACCCATTGGACGAAGGGTATCTGTCGCGCATTCTGAATATGGTCTCTCGCGTCAAGACATGTGGCTATCGATTGACGCATGTCGATGGGTGGAATGCCACGTTCGTTCTCCGTCGTGCAATAGCGGGATCCGAGAGGAACATATGAAAGTTGGCATGGTTACGGCATCCGTGTCTCGAAAGGGCGGAGGGATACAGGAGGTTGTCAGAAGGAGCGCGATCGAGTTGCATCGTCGAGGTTCCAATGTCAGCGTTTTTGGACTCAGTGATGAGCATGCCGACGAGGATGGCAAAACCTGGAAGCCGGTTGCGGTCAGTGTGTTCCAACAGCGGGGGTACAAGCCGTTCGGATACGCTCCGGATCTGTTGTCGGCACTTCGTTCAGCGGCTCCGGATGTGCTGCACAATCATGGCTTATGGATGTATCCTTCCGTTGCCTCGGTGAAGTGGGCGAAACTGACTCACCGTCCCTATCTCATCAGCGTGCACGGCATGTTGGACCCATGGGCCGTCACCCATTCATATTGGAAGAAGAAGCTTGCGAGCATGATCTATGAACACCGCCACCTGACACAGGCTGCGTGTCTTCATGCGCTGTGTTCAGAGGAAGCCGATACCATTCGTCGCTATGGGCTTTCCAATCCGATTTCCGTCATCCCGTTTGGCATCGATCTTCCCCTTCTGGACCTTGGAGAGACGACTCGACATGAAAAGGCGCTCCTATTTCTTGGTCGTCTCCATCCCAAGAAAGGGCTCATGAACCTCTTGATGGCCTGGCAACGACTTCAACACGATCGCATACCCACCGTAGCGGGATGGGAATTATGGATTGCAGGATGGGACCAAGGGAATCATGAGCAGGCACTTCGAACATATGCTGCCGAGCAAGGCATCGAACGCTCCGTCCGGTTTCTCGGGCCGAAGTTTGGACGAGACAAGGACGTGCTGCTTCGGTCAGTGGGCGCATTTGTGTTGCCCTCCTTCAGCGAAGGCTTGCCGGTCAGTGTCTTGGAAGCGTGGGCCTATGGGTTGCCGGTGGTCATGACGAAAGAATGTAACCTTCCGCAAGGATTTTCATCCGGGGCGTCGATATGCATCGATACGACCGCAACAGGGATCGTGCGTGGGCTGCGGGACATCATGGCGCTGTCCGCTGACGATCGTACGGCCATGGGAATGCGCGGGAGACAACTCGTGGAACACCAGTTCTCATGGACTTCCTATGCGGAACACATGTCGTCCCTGTATGAGTGGATGAGTGGGGCGGGTCCACGGCCTGACTGCGTGAGCACTCATTAGGAATTGAGTTCAGAGGATGGGTAGTCTGTGATGAGCACTCCTAGACCAGACTTCCAAACCACTGGAAACAAGATACGTCGGATTCTGTGGGGTGCCGTCTGGTTGCTCGCATATCGACCAAGCCCGCGATTCCTGCATGGCTGGAGGCGGTGCTTGCTGAGGTTGTTCGGAGCCAACATCGAAAAAGGGGCGCACCCCTATCCTTCGGTCAAGATTTGGGCCCCATGGAACCTCACGATGAAACAGGGGAGTTGTCTGGGCGACTATGTGCGATGCTATTCGGTTGACCGAGTTACGCTCGAGCCTCATGCGACGGTGAGTCAATACTCGTATCTCTGCACCGCAAGCCATGATTATCGTGTTGATGGGATGTCGTTGATCACAGCTCCGATTACGATTGGGCCGCATGCATGGGTCGCAGGGGATGCCTTCATCGGACCAGGCGTGAGTGTTGGCGAACGAGCGGTCGTCGGCGCACGGACGAGTGTATTTCGTGACGTCGACCCTTGGACAGTGGTGGGTGGAAATCCTGCCCGACTCATCAGAAAGTATCACCTCGAACGCGAGGAATCATGACGGATACAGTCGTCGACATCTCAGGCTATGCGTATGAAGACGGTGAACTCAATCACTCACACAACTACCTTATCCCATCCTTGTTAAGCATTCTGGCTTCACTATCACTTCCTTCGGCCGACCGACGCGTGTTTGAGCTGGGGTAGTGTCTCATACGTTCCTTTACCTTCCGTTCGTGGTGAGCCCTTCGATTCACTCAGGACAGGCCCGTCGAACCATGAACGGAACCAGTTGAAAACACTCGCCCTTCGACAGGCTCATGGCGTACGGCCAATGTCAGCGTACTCATGAATCACACACTAACACGTCAGTGAGATCTCCTCCGCGCGTTCGAACCCGTGGCCCCCTCTCGACGATCCGTTCCGTTTTTAACATTTTGATAACACAAACTTGATGTTGACGTGGCTCTCTCCTTTTTGGGGGAGAGTAGACTTCGGTTCCTGAAAGAGGAGTGTCCACACACTATCCCGAAGCTACAACGTTACGAGTATGAGCCTGTCGATTCTCATTCTGACTCTCAACGAAGAAAGCAACCTGGCCGACTGCATCCAATCGGTGAATTGGTCAGACGATATTGTGGTGCTGGATTCCTTCAGTAGCGATCGAACGGTCAAGATTGCGGAGGAGATGGGTGCTCGCGTCGTGCAGCGGCGTTTCGACAATTGGTCTGCGCATCAGAATTGGGCGCTCGACCAAATCTCATTTAAACATCCCTGGGTGTTCTACCTCGATGCCGATGAACGGATGACCGAAGAATTGAAAAGGGAACTGCTCGCGATCGCCGGAGACTCCATGCATGCGTCAGTCGCCTACTATTGTGGGCGGCGGAATATGTTCATGGGGCGTTGGATCAAACATGCGATGCCGCCGGGCCTGATCATGCGCTTTTTCCGCCCTCCGTCGGTGCGATTCCAGCGGTTGGTGAACCCAGTGCCGGTGATCGACGGTCCGTATGGATACCTGACCGGGATGCTGATTCACTACAACTTCAGTAAGGGCGTTTCAGAATGGATCGACAAGCATAATCGTTATTCGCAGCTGGAAGCACAGGAGGGGATGAAACTGATTCACCAGCGTGAGGCACACGAACCAGGATTGTTCAGCACCGATCCTGCGCTCCGCCGGCGAGCACTTAAAAATCTCTCGTTCAAGTTGCCTTGGAGGCCGCTCATTAAGTTTCTGTATTTCTATGTCTGGCAGCGAGGATGGCTGGATGGGAAGGCGGGGTTTACGTACTGCGTCTTGCAAGCCTTCTACGAGTACATGATCGTCGTCAAAATGCACGAGCTTGAACGCCAACAACGCGGGCTCCCAATCTAAAAGAAAGCGAAGCGCCCGCATCCGCGGGCTCGATAGCTATGGCCAAAACACTTTTTGTCAATCGCTACTTCCATCCCGATCACTCGGCGACAAGCCAGCTCCTCAGCGACCTGGTATTCGATCTTGCCTCCCGTGGTCAGGATATTCATGTGATCACTGGTTGCCAGCTGTATGGGGATCCCCAGGCCTCTCTTCCTGTCGACGAGTGTATCCGCGATGTTCACGTGCATCGAGTACGCACGTCGCGGTTCGGACGGGGTCGGCTGCTGGGACGGCTGTTTGACTACCTGACATTTTATGTCGGTGCGACGTGGCGGCTGCTTCGCCTGGTCCGACAAGGAGACATCGTGGTCGCGAAGACCGATCCCCCGATGATGTCTGTTCCCGCTGCATGGGTGGTGAAGCTCAAGCGGGGGATCTTGGTCAACTGGGTGCAGGATCTGTTTCCGGAAGTCGCGACTTCTCTGGATGTGTACGGTGTGCGATTCGCTGCGCCCATGTTGAAACGGTTGCGCAATCAATCACTGCGGCTTGGCCGGTCAAACGTGGTCTTGGGAGAAATCATGGCCGAGCGCCTCCGTGAGCAAGGCGTCCCGTCCGATCGAATCACGATCATTGAGAATTGGGCTGATGGAGATGCCATTCAACCGATCGACAAGCGCGACAACCCGCTCATCAAGGAATGGGGCCTCGAAGGGAAATTCGTGCTGGGATACTCGGGGAACATGGGCCATGTCCATGAGTTCAAGACGATGATCGACGCGGCGGAAAAGTTGAATCACATGGACACCATTGGGTTTGTGTTTGTCGGTGACGGGATTGCACGGCAATGGCTCATCTCAGAAGCGGCTCGACGTGGCTTAGAAAACGTGCGGTTTTTCCCGTACCAGGAGGCGGATCGTTTGCGATGGAGCTTATCGCTTCCTGACGTGCACTTTGTGTCGCTGCGACCGACGCTGGAAGGACTGATCGTGCCGAGCAAGTTTTATGGCATTGCCGCAGCCGGCCGACCGATCATCCACATCGGTGATCCGGATGGCGAGATTGCTCGTATTCTCGAGCGAGAGCGATGTGGATGGAGTTTCTGCATCGGCGAGGTCGAGGCCTTGACGAACTGCATCTTGCGCCTGTCTCAGGAGGAGTGGGAGGTCAGGGACGCAGGGGTGTCTGCACGCCGGGTGTTTGACCGGAAGTATTCCCGTCTCCACGCTCTTGATAGCTGGCGAGTGCTATTGGAATCGGCGTCCTCTGTGGCGCCCTCTGTCGAAGTGGATGTGCTGGAACCGTTGGATCACCCTATTGCAGTTGGGAGAAAGTAATGGGCTCACGGATACTCAGATATGTGGCATCAGGGCTGGCGGTGGTCGGATTATTCGGCGCGTCTCTGCCGTCCGATTCCGTCACCACCATTGCGGCTGCAGCTCAACGTTCTTTCATCGTGTTCGACGCTACCCTCTATAAGAACAAGCCCTCCTTCAACGGGTATCCCATACGTCCGATCAAGCTGCTGTACGAATCGCGTCTGTTTACACGCAATCAGCCACACACTTCTTTGCCGGCCCAGGATACCGTCCGGTCCGTTGCCAAAGAGTTACGTGGAGGACCTGACCGAGTCATCATCGACATCGAGCGCTGGCCGTTGAAGGGAGACGCCAAGCTCGTGAAGGAAAATGTCGACAAACTTGTGACGATCCTGACCTGGATTAAAGCCGAAGCACCGGATATCGAGGTCGGAGCCTATGGAACGGTTCCGCTGCCGGACTATTGGCGTGCGATTCGAGGCCCTGGAAGCAAGGAGCATCAAGCGTGGCAACAGGATAACGACCGGTTAGATGAGATGGCCGCTCAATTGAGTGCGTTGTATCCGACGCTATACACCTATTACCCGGATCGTGAAGGATGGGTACGATACGCGATCGCGCAACTCACGGAGGCCAAACGGAAAGCTAATGGAAAGCCGGTCTATGCTTTTTTGTGGCCGCAATACCACGATTCAAATAAGAAACTTCGGTTCCAGCCTATCGAACCGGAGTACTGGGAGCTCCAGTTAAATACCGTCTACCAGCATGCCGATGGTCTCGTGATCTGGGGTGGTTGGGGGGATAAGGGGCCGGAAACTTGGAACGAAGCCGCCCCCTGGTGGCAAATCACGAAACGGTTCCTGAGTCAAATGGACTCATCCCAACCCAACCGTCCTATCGATCTCACCGTGCAATAGCCGTTCATCAGCGTTATCTATTTTTAACAATCCGTTAACACAATCTTGAAGCTGATTTGGCCATCCGTGGATCAACCGGCGATAGACTGCACCGAACGACTTGGTGGAATAAAACATGTCAACTCAACCGACGACCCTCGATGTATTGCCGCCTTCTTCAGGCCTGTCTTTTGACCCTTCCTCGTTGAACCGGAGGAGTCCGCTCCTCTGGGCGTTTCTCGCCGTCGTCGCAACCATCCTCGGCTACCTGTACGCGGACAGTCTGCGGTTTCTAGGCGAAGCGTGGTTGGAGGAGAACAACAGTCACGGCCCCTTTATTCCACTGATCTCGCTGTACATGGTGTGGATGCGATGGGGGCGGGTTCAATCGACCGAGCCCGTTGGTCTCTGGTGGGGAATTCCTATCGTCGCCGTCGGGTTGTTCGTATACGCTGTGGGGCAGTTCGCCGCGATGCACGCGGTCGTGCACGTCTCGTTCTGGCTCGTGATCCTTGGAATGCTGACCTGCACCATTGGACTGTCGGGTATCTGGCAGGTCGCGTTTCCTCTCTGTTATTTGCTTGCCGCCATCCCGCCGCCCACATTTCTGCAGTACGAACTCTCCAGCCGCCTCCAACTCTGGTCCTCTGCGTTGGGAATCGGATTTCTCCAATCGATCGGTGTCATGGCGTTTCGCGACGGGAATGTCATCGATTTGGGACGCATTCAACTTCAAGTCGTGGAGGCGTGCAGCGGGCTTCGGTATTTGTTCCCACTCACGACCCTGACGATTTTGGTGGCGTATCTGTACCGCGAATCGCTCTGGAAGCGGATCCTGCTCGTTCTGTCGAGTATCCCGATTTCAATCTTGCTCAACGGCTTTCGAATCGGCGCCATCGGTGTATTGGTCGAATATTACGGATCGGGGGCGGCCGAGGGGTTTACCCACTTCTTCGAAGGTTGGATCATGTTTGTGGCGAGTCTCGGTTTGCTCTGTGTGGAGATGTGGCTTCTCGCGCGGATAGCTGCAAGGGCCCCGTCGCGTCCCTTCGTCGATCTGATCGGTTTGCCGGAGGCTGCTCCGCCAGCCGCACGGTCGGATAGAAGCCGTCGAACCCTGATCCCGCTGTCTACGGGATTGGCCCTCCTTATCGTGGCGGTACCAGTCGCTCCGTCGCTGGTACAAGGGGAGTTTTCCCCACCGCCCAGACAATCACTCACAGAATTCCCCTTGCGTCTCGACGCGTGGCAGGGGGCCTCGTTTCCGATGGAGCGGCAGTATCTCGATGCGCTGCAATTGGACGATTACATTCTGGCCGATTATATCGCACCGAATCAGCCTCCGGTGAATGTGTATCTGGCGTATTACCTCTCGCCGAAGAAAGGTCGGTCTTCACACTCGCCCAAGCAATGTATCCCCGGTGGTGGCTGGGAAATCACCTCCTTCGAACCTCTCCATATGGAACGAGTGTCGGGGGTGGAACCGGGGCAGGAGATCAATCGGGTGGTGATCCAGAAAAGCGGGCAAAAGCAGATCGTCTATTACTGGTTTAAACAGCGCGATCGCTGGATTACCAGTGAGTACTTGGTGAAGTTTTTTCTCTTCTGGGATTCACTCACACGACGGCGTGCGGACGGCGCACTGGTGCGCCTGACTTCCGCCGTTCATGCAGGAGAGAGTGAAGCGGTCGTGGACCAGCGGTTGCAGGTTATGGCCGGTCTCGTCACACCATTGCTGAGTCGATACGTTCCGGATTGAGGGAAGGCGAAGTGGGTTCCATTTTATTCTTCAGTTTTATGGGGTCCTTGATCATTTGCATGGCATTGATCCCGACGCTCGCAGCATCGGCCGGTCGGCTGGCCTTTATCGATGTGCCACGAGACCGACATGCCCACCGTGAACCGATTGCCAAAGTCGGGGGAATCGCGTTCGGGGTTGCGACCTTCGTCGCGGTTCTCGTCTGGGCGCCGAAAGATCAGCTGATTCTCTCGGAGTCTGTTCGGTGGGGTGGTCATCTTGTTGTTTGGGATCTGGGATGACCGAGTCGGACTTAGCTACCGGATGAAGTTCGCCGGGCAGATCCTGGCCGCGGTCATTGTCGTGGTCTTTGCTGGAATCCGTATTTCGTCTATTCCATTCCTCGATGATGTGCTCATTCCCGCCTGGGTGTCGGTACCGCTTACGGTGATGGTGATCGTCGGCGTCACGAACGCCGTGAATCTCTCGGATGGACTCGACGGCTTGGCTGGAGGCCTGTCGCTCATCAGCTTTACCGGCATCGCGTATCTGGCCTATCAGGTGAATGAAGCGGTACTGGTTTTGCTGACGGTGTCCGTTGTCGGGGGGCTGCTCGGGTTTCTCAGGTTTAACACCCATCCGGCGAGGATTTTCATGGGTGATGCCGGCAGTCAATTTCTCGGCCATTACCTGGCAGTGGCGGCCATTCTCCTGACCGACGCGACCAGGACGGCCTACAGTCCGCTTTTGACGCTGTTTCTTTGGGGGGTCCCGTTGTTGGATACGGTCGGGGTCATGATTCATCGGTATGCGCAAGGACGATCACCCTTCGTCGGTGATCGGAGTCATGTTCATTACCGATTGTTGGCGTGTGGGCTTACGCATGGACAAGCGGTGACCCTCATCTATGGGGTCCATGCCATCATGGTGGGCTGTGCCTATCTCCTTCGCTGGCAGCCTGATGGGCTGTTGATTGCGGTATACGTGGTGTTCGCCGGCGGGCTGTATGGTCTCTTTATGGGTATGCCACACACTATCACCTCGGCTGAAGCGGACTCGTCATTGATCACGCAACGCCGTGCCCAGGGTAGTCCCAATCCATGGGCTATCGGCGAAGCTGCGCTCACGATCTTGTACCTGGCGATTCCGCTGTACTTACTCGGATCCCTCCTCGTCCCTCGCGAGATTCCATCTGATGCGGGTGTGGTTGCCGGAGCCTTGACGATTGCGGTGCTTGCTTCGTTCTTCTTTCCCTCCGTCGCTCCCTGGGCCGTGCGCGCTGCGTTGTACATCGGCAGCACCTCGGTGCTGTACTACAGCGACGTATTCCCACGCGCAGTCATGGCCGAGATTCTCACCACGGTCAATGTGGGAGTCGCCCTGTTGGCGGTGCTTGTGATCCTTGCGATCCGCTTGATCGGCGAGGAGCGTTTTCAGACGACTCCGTTGGATTACCTCATCATCCTGTTTGCAGGGGTTCTGCCGTTTCTGCCGGGAATGACCGTCGGTGATGTCCCCATGGGGCTTCTGACGGCGAAGTTAATCGTCTTGTTCTTTGCCTTTGAATTGCTATTGAACATACGGTCGTCTGCAGTAGGGCGTCTTGGCGTCGTCTCTCTGGTGATGCTGACTGGTGTCATGCTGCGTGCCTGGTGGCCATAAGGGGGAAACAGAGGAGAATGGACATGAAACGATGTGTCGCGTGTGGACTGATGCTTATGGTGGCTGTAGGGCTGAGTGCCTGTGGTGGGGCTGAAGAGCGTAAGGCCAAGTACCAGCTCAAGGCCCAAGAGTACTTCCAGGAAGGGAATTTCCCCAAAGCCAGAATTGCCCTCAGAAATGTGCTCCAGATCGATCCGAAAAATGTCGACGCGTACTTTCTCTATGCGCAAGTCGAAGAAAAAGAGCAAAATTGGCGCAATGCGTTCGCTGCCTATCAGCAGGTCGTCGAACTCGATCCCCATCATGATCGTGGCCAGGTCAAAGTGGCGAAGTACTACCTCGAGGTTCGGGCATTGGACCAAGCCAAAACGATTACGGATCGGTTGCTGGCCCAACAACCGGATCATGTGCCGGCGCAGGCCATCAAGATCGCGATCATGGCGCTCTCCGACCGGGTGAAAGAGGCGGTCAGCCAGGCGGAGAAGCTGATTGCTGCGGCGCCGACGGAGGTGGATGCGGCCTTACTGATCACGGCGCTGTACACCTCGGTTCAGAGGACGGGAGAGGCAGTTCCATTTCTGCGTCGAGCCTTAGCGGTACATCCGGACAATCTTGAATTGCTGGATGTATGGGCAACCACACTGCTCAAGCAGGGGCAGAACGGCGAGGCGGAGGAGACGCTTGAGAAAATCGTCAGACTGGAGCCAACGGTGTTCAATCACCGGTTGCGCCAAGTCTCCTTCTATGACGGACAACAACAATACGAAAAGGCGGAAGCCATCTTACGGGACGCGATTCGAGCGGAGTCGGATAACGAGAAGCGCTGGTTATCATTGGCGGAATACATCGGAAAACGCCGCGGTGTGGAGCAGGGAGAGGGCATATTGCAAGAGGCACGAAAGGCACTCCCGCACAACGGCAAGCTGTGGCTGGCCTTAGGTGGCCTGTACGAATCGACTCGACGAGTCGATAGGGCACGCGAACTCTATCGTGAAATGGAGACGGCATTCTCCGGAAAGCCTGAGGCCAATGAAGCGCAAGTGAAGCTCGCAAGCCTGGATTGGGCTGAAGGCAAGGTCGAGGAAGCCGCACAGACGATCGAAGCCGTGCTGAAAGAAAACTCCCGCTCGAGCGATGCCCTTTTACTAAGAGGGAAGATTGCGCTTCAGCGAGGCAATGGGAAGGATGCCATTCTCGACTTTCGATCTGTCTTAAAGGATCAACCGGAAATGGCAGAAGGGCATGTCCTCCTGGCCCGAGCACATTTGCTGACTGGTGAACCGATGTTGGCACGTGACAGTCTGGATAAAGCCCTTACCTTCAAGCCGACGCTGGTGGAGGCACAGACCCTGTTGGCAGGACTGGATGCGGCTGCCGGTCACTTCAAGGAGGCGAAGCAACGGCTGGATCCACTCCTCGAGCGAGAACCAGGCAATGTGGCGCTTCTGGGCATGCTGTTTCAGCTTCAGCTGCAGGAAAAGGATTGGAATCATAGCCAAAAGACGCTCACGCGGCTGCGCCAGGCCGGAGCCGATGAAGGCCTCGCAAGCTTGGCGGAAGGGCACGTGGCGCTGGCCCAACAGCAGTGGGATACAGCTGAGGCTGCATACACCAAAGCCGCTCAGCGCCGGCCATCGGCGGCCGAGCCGCTCATCGCCCTGGTGCAGCTTGATGTACGGCGCGGTCGTATGCCCCACGCGCAACAGCGTCTGGAGTCCATTCTGGCCACGTCGCCGGAGCATCCCTATGCTGCGGGATTCCTCGGCGAATTGTTGCTTACAAAAGGAGAGTCAGCTGCGGCTGTCTCCCACTTGGAGACCGCCGCTCGTGTGAATCCCAAATGGACGACCCCCTGGGTACACCTCGCCCGGCTCCATCAAGCACAGAAGCGCACGGCGGAAAGTGATGCGGTGCTTCGAAAGGGCTTGGAAGTAAGTCCGGAGAATGAACAGCTGCGTCTCTTGCTCGCGATGAGTCTGTCATCACAGGGCCAGCATAATGAAGCCATCGGTCATTACGAAATGGTCTTGAAACGCGCTCCGTCGTCGCTGGTGGCGGCGAACAATCTTGCGGCGGCGCTGGTCGACCACAAAGGCGATCCGCAGAGTCTGGAACGCGCCTTGGCGCTGAGTCGTGGGTTTGAATCGCAGAAAGCGAATCCCTATCTCCTCGACACGCTGGGATGGGCCCATCATAAGCTCGGTCACGGGGCCGATGCCGTGCGGGTGCTGCAGCAGGCTACGGCAATGGCACCTGATCATCCGATTCTCAACTATCACCTGGGTGCCGCCTATGTGAAGGTCGGGAGGGAAGCGGATGCCGTGACTCATCTCAAGAAAGCTCTGGCTTCCGGAACTCCGTTCGACGGCTTGAATGATGCCAAAACATTACTTGGAGAAGTAGCAGGATGATGACTATGTTGCGACCGTTGGTCGGATGTCGGTTCAGTCGCATGGCGGTTATCACGGCGTGCGTCTGCCTTGTGCTCCTCGGCGACGGCCGGCAGCTCTTGGCCGAACCGGTGAGCGGCGAGCCCACGAATGTTGAGCCGACCTATCTCTTGGGCCCGGAAGATATTCTCAAGGTGGCTGTGTGGAAAGATGAACAATTGACGCAAGAAGCGGTGGTTAGACCGGATGGGATGATTTCATTCCCCCTCATCGGAGAGGTCCAGGCCTCAGGTCGTACGGTCGAAGATGTTCGCAGTGAGATTGCCCTGCGTCTGACGAAATATCTCCCGAATCCCAATGTGACGGTGACGGTTCTGAAGGTCCTCAGCTATCGCATCTATGTGCTGGGACGGGTCAATAAACCGGGTGAATATCAAGCGGGACACCATACCGATGTGCTACAGGCGTTGAGCATGGCTGGTGGGTTGACGGCCTATGCTTCAGAGAACAACATCAAGATTATTCGCCGAAACGGAACCGACGAGTTGGTGTTTCCCTTCCGCTACGGCGATGCCAAGAAAGGGCAAGACTTACACCAGAACATTCTGCTTCAGCGTGGTGATGTGGTGATGGTGCCGTGACAGGATGGAACAAGCGCAGGCTGATTGTGATCCAATGCCTTGGTGGAAGCAACGCGGGCCATGCCGTTCATGCTGGTTGCTCGGCATGCTCGTGTTGGCCATGGTCGGTTGGAAGGGCGAGACCTTGGCAGCGGAATGGTCCGCCGTTCCGTCATTGAGCGTGAAGGGTATCTACAACAGCAATCTGCTGCTGCGTGATGGAAACAACGAGGTGTGGGGGAATTGGGTGACACCGGCCGTCAAATTGAAAGGAGCGACAGAGTCATTGTCGATAGAAGGGGAAAGTCGAGCGGACTTTGTCCATTACTTTGGCGACCAAGACCGATCCTTCACCAATTATTACTTCCCGCTACGGACATCGTATCGTACCGATCGACATATCTTGGGGTTCGAAGGTGGCTTTACCAACGACAACACGCTGCGAGGAGAGCTGGAGACGACCGGCCTTGTGTTGTCCTTCACCCAGCGGAACATGTGGACTGCCAACCCGAGTTGGAAAGTCGGTATCACTGAACGGCTCTCTTGGCAGAGCGGGTATAACTTCGTCGATGCAAGTTATCAAGATGGACAGCGTCTTGGTCTTTTCAACTATCGGGTTCATGGAGGCACAACGGGGCCTACGTATCACGTGACCGAGTTGGACCAGGTTCAGTTGACCGGGGAATACACGCTTGTGGGCATCCCAACAATTGGGCTGGAGTCGACGTATTACGGTGCGCAAGGGACCTGGACCCATGACTTCGGTGATCACTTGATCGGTTCAGTGGGGGGAGGAGGACGATTTGTCAGCTCGGATTTGGATATTCCCGGATCGGGGTCCGTGAGGAGTCATGAAATCGTGTGGGTCTACAATGCGTCCCTGAGCAAGCAGTATGAGCAAACGACGATTCGAGTCGATGGAAGCCGACGGATCAATCCCAGCGGATTCGGGCGTCTGCTCCAGACCGATCGCGTGGGAGGATCGCTTATGCATCATGTGAATGAGACTCTCACGGCATCACTGTCTGGTGGTCTCTACTTTGTGTCGGGCATCGCCACCAGTCCATCGAGTCGCGCTTTTCCAAGTGCCAGATTTTTATCCGTCAGCCCCAGCCTCTCATGGAACTTTGCCGAATCATGGACTGTTGAGGCCACGTATACGTTTGCCGAAAGATCTGTGGAAGACCTCAACCAACACAATGGAGCGCATTCGATGTTTCTTGTGCTCCGCTATGAAGGACTTAAATGGGCAGTGTCACGTTAGGCAGCGATCAGAGACCACAGGGCCGCGCGGCGACCAATCTCCGTGCACAAGCAACCGTGTCCGACTATTTGGCGGTGCTACGCCGCCGACGTCGGTTGATTCTCATGGCAGGAGCGTCGCTGCTGGCAGCGAGCGTCGCCCTGGCATTTCTTTGGCCGCCGGTGTATCGCTCGACCGCGACGATTTTGATCGAAGAACAAGAGATTCCTCCCGATCTGGTGCGGTCGGCCATCGCGACCTATGTCGATCAGCGCATCGAAACAATCAAGCAGCAGGTGCTCAGCCGATCCACGCTTTGGCGCATGGTCGAACAATACAAGCTGTATCAAGGGCTTCGCACCCGAAGCTCGACCGAAGAGGTGCTGGAGCGATTTACGAAAGATATTGCGATCGAAGTCATGAACGTCAAGGTGATCGACAAGCGATCACAGACCCCGACTCAAGCGACCATCGCTTTTACGTTGGCCTATGATGGTGAAACTCCGGAGGTCGCACAAAAAGTCGCCAATGAGCTGACAAGTCTTTTCCTGAACGAAAATCTAAAGACCCGTGAGCGACATGCTCAAGAAACGACGTTATTTCTCAAACGGGAATCTGAAAATTTATCTCGACACATTCAAGAATTGGAAGAAAAGTTGGCCAAGGTTAAGCAACGGGCGGACGGAGCGTTGCCGGAACTCGTGCAACTGAATATGGCCATGATGAATCAAGCCCAACGGGAACTCATCGATGTCGACCGTGATATCAGAAGTCTGCGAGAGCGCAAAACCTATCTCGAAGGCGAATTGGCGACGCTAAAACCCCATACGCCGATCATCAGCGCAAGCGGCGAACGGCTGTTGGACGTCGACGAACGGCTGAAAGCGCTGCGTGCTCAGTTTGCCAGTCTTGCGGCCTACGTGAAACCCGATCATCCCGACATGATCAAGATGAAACAGGAAATATCGTCGCTTGAGCTGGAAACCGGTGGATCGGACGGTCGGGACGAATTGTCGAAACGTCTCATGGCGGAACGAGCCATGCTGGATGATCTTCGCGGGCGTATGCACGATGCCCATCCCGACGTCATCCGTGCCCAAGAGGTCGTGGCTTCACTGGAGCAGGAATTACAGGCTGCGATCGAGCGCGCCGCATTACACGTGACCATCAAGCCGGAGAATCCCGCATACATTAATATTGAGTCGCAACTGGCTTCGACCAAGGCGTCGTTGCAGGCGATGGAAGCCGCGCGCAGTGAGCTGAAGCGCCGCATGTCTGAGTACGCGACACGACTTGAGTCGACACCGACGATCGAGCCTGAGTATCTGGACTTGATTCGAGATCGGGAAAACTCCGTGCGGAAACATCAAGAAATTTCGTCTCGGATGATGGAAGCGCAAGTCTCGGCCGAATTGGAGGTTCAGCGGAAGGGCGAACGGTTCTTATTGATCAATCCACCGGAACTGCCTGAAAAACCCAGCCAGCCCAACCGTCCGGCGATCTTAATACTCGGTGCGCTATTTGCCATCTTCGGTGGAGTCGGTGTCGGTGTCGCTGCGGATAATCTTGACGGCAAAATCCATACAAGGGAGCAGCTTGCCCGCACCATGCGAAGCATCCCGGTCCTAGCCGTCCCCTATCTGCCTTCAGAGCGTGAGGTGGCAACCCTGGCCCGTCGCCGTGTGGCCGTCAGCCTCTCTGCCCTTGGAGCCCTTGCAGTGGTGGCGATCGTCCTCCATCTGACCTGGAGGCCATTGGACGTCGTGTGGTACACGATCCTCAGAAAATTCGGATGACACGAACATATAGAAGGGACGCCTCATCTGATGGAATATCTTCAGCACGCTCAGGAACGCTTCAAGCAGCAAACAGGCTCAGCAGGTACGGACCCAGGCCGATTGGTTGACGACACCCGGCGACCGGGTTATCCGATCACGTATACCGCCACCAAGACGATCACGATTTCCGATCGTGTGATGCGGGAGCAGCGTTTAATTACCGGGTTCGACGAGGGCCCCTTTGTCGATGCCTATCGGGTGTTACGCGCACAAGTCCTGCAGCAGTATCGTCAAAAAGGATGGAATGTCATTGGAGTGTCGAGTCCCTCCGATCAAGAAGGCAAAACACTGACGGCGGTCAATCTCGCGCTCTCCCTGGCGATGGACCTGGCTCATACCGTGTTGTTGGTTGATGCCGATATGCATCGACCGGCGGTGCATCGTGTGTTTGGAATGGAGTCTGTTCCAGGACTGACCGAGTATTTGTTCGATAATGCGCCGCTCACTCAGCTGCTTATTCATCCAGGAATCGGGCGGTTTGTCTTCTTGCCAGGGGGGAGGGCGATCAAGAATTCGGCCGAGGCGCTCGCGTCACCGAGAATGACCGGTCTTGTTCAAGAACTCAAACATCGGTACCCGTCCCGTCTTATCGTGTTCGATCTTCCGCCGCTCTTGTCCCGCGCCGATGTTGTCGGATTCGCCCCGCATATCGATGCGTTGTTGCTCGTTGCGGAAGAAGGTCGCACAGCGGCAACCGAGGTCGAACGATCTTTGGACGCATTGAAAGGAACGGTTCCGATTCTTGGAGGCGTTCTGAATAAAAGCGGCCGTGCCATGTTGACGCTACGGCAGGGTCGGAAACTGGTCAACACTGATCGCTGAGTCATAACAATGTACGAAACGCACTACCAGCTGAAAACGAAGCCGTTCACGTTATTGCCCGATCCCGACTTTCTCTATTTGGGAGCCAAGCACAAGATGGCGTTGAGTCTTCTGGAGTATGGGCTCGCCAATGGATCCGCGTTCATGGTGATCACGGGGAATCCAGGCACAGGGAAAACCACATTGCTCAATCGGTTACTGGAGCAGTCCAGCCATCCATGGGTCATCGGCGTCCTCTCCAATATTCACAGCGGGCTGGGCGGGCTGATGCCGTGGATCGCCGCCTCGTTCGGCTTGGCGACGAACGGAAAAAGCGACGTCGATATCTTTCATGAATTTGCCAGATTTCTTGAGCATGAACACGGCATCGGGCGACGAGTGCTTCTGATTCTCGATGAAGCGCAAAATGCCGCAGCCGAGGTGTTGGAAGAACTCCGATTGCTGTCGAACCTTAATGATGGGCGGCGCCGATCGCTGCAGATTTTACTTTCAGGACAACTAGGGTTACAGGATCTTCTGAAAGGGCCCGGCATGGTACAGTTCGCTCAACGGATCGGCGTGGAGTACGTGCTGGAGAGTTTGTCGGAAGATGAAACCGTAGCCTACATCGATCATCGTCTTCAGGTGGCCGGCCGGCCATCGCGGTTGTTTTCGACTCTGGCCGGTCGAACCGTGTTCCGCCTCACCGGCGGAATACCCAGGTTGATCAATCAACTCAGCGACCATGCCCTCGTCTATGGGTATGCCGAGCAGGCGGATACCATCACCGGTCGCGTTATTCTGGCCGCCGCGACGGCGCGGGCCAAGCACGGGGTGTTTCCCTTCGTGTCTTCGCCCGACGAGGTCGACATGTGCGAACAGGAACTCGCCGACGAGCAACTCGAGATCAATGGAGTTGCGAGAAGCCGGGTCCAAGTTGAAGAACCTACGAGTCAATTCGTGGAGATGCAAGAGCCCGATCCTCTGAAGGTACCTGATTCATCAGAGGTGTATCGCGAAGGATTAGCACTCAAGGAATCCGGCGAATACAGAAAAGCAATCGGGTTATTCGACCGGTTGGCCGCACAGGAATCTTGGTCCGTCAAAGCGTTGGCTCAGAAAGGATTGTGCTTCCAGGCGATTGGGAAACATGACCAGGCACTCACCACCCTATTGGAAGCTTCAACCAGACGGGCGTCTACGGAGGAAGAAGGAATGGCCGTGCAGTATTTGCTGGGTCGAAGCCTCGAATCACGAGAACGGTATGAGGAAGCGTGCGAGATCTACCAGGCGCTGAATCAGGCGCAACACAACTACCGAGACGTGCCGGATCGCCTTGCTCGATTACAGCCGTCTGACCAGGCTCTTGATCTTGAACGCCGGCAGCCGAGCACCCGATTTTCGGCATTCTGGCGAGGGTGCGGACAATTTCTACGAGGTAGCCACGGTTGAGAAGGACTCATAGCGGAGCCTACCAATAATACGGCCACGGGCTCCAGTACGGAGACCAGTAGGGGCCCCAATAGGGACCAGGGCCAATGGGGCGGCGTATGCGAGGGGCCTCCTGATCGTTCTCGGTCCACACGCGCAGATTGGTGATGTGGATGAGAGGGTAGGTATACTCGGTTTCGTCCAGCGGTAGCACGATGGTACCGGCCAGCTCTCCCGTCACGGTGAGGAAGGTGCCCGGTGGGATGGTGGCCGGATCGAGGAAAGATTTCTGCAGGGCCACGAAGCGACCTTCAGACCGGCTGACGTCCATGGTCGGTTGAAGAGAAGACGTCAGCGGAAGTTGTAAGATTTCAATCCTGGTCCCTTCCTTAAGCCGCCGTGCTCCCAAGACTTTCCCGCCGAATGTAACCGACTGCCCCATGTAGGATTCTGGGGTCAACTTCACCTGCGCATAGCTGATCTGAGGTGTGCCTGACGGCAGACCGTCGCCCTGATGCTCCGATGTGGCACAGCCTGACAGGATGACTAATCCGGATAAAAAGCAAATAGACCACACCGGTTTCATGGATGCAGTATAACAGAGGCGCAAGGAGGGGCTCTATCCGTTATAATGGGCGTGGGATGTGGGCATTGATCTGTGAAAGGAGTATGGAAGATGGGTGGTCGAACGACGGCGATGTGGAAGAAAACACTATTGGTTGTGGGAGCGATCGGGCTGTTGAGCGTGCCGTTTAACGCACAGGCAGCCAAACCAGAGCTCAAGGGGAAGTTCGAAATACTCAAAGACGAAGCTTCGACGCATCAGTCGGGCAAGGTGAAAATAATCGAGTTCGCCGACTTCTATTGTCCCCACTGCCATCACTTCGAAGAGACGGGGGTCACGCTTCTCCGAAAGGAATTCGGTGACAAGGTCGAGATCACGATGGTCGGGTTTCCCGTTATTCCCGGGAAGCTCCCCACGGCCTTCGATATGTATGAGCAAGCCAAGCTGATGGGCAAGGGAGATCGGATGAAAACCGTACTCTTTCGCACCATTCACAAGGAGAAGCTCGACGGAGTGCTGGATCGTTCGATTCGGTCGCTCCTGATCAACGAGGTCGGCTTGGATGTGAAGGCGTTTGAAGCAGGGCTGGAAAGCGGCAAGCCGGCCAGGTTATTTGAAGAGGGGCGTCGATGGGGTGAACGCATCAAGGTGTCCTCGACTCCGTCGCTTCTGCTGGACGGGAATATTAAGGTCGATGGGGTGAACATGACACCGGAGAATGTGGTGACCATCGTCCGGAGCATCCTTGAAGCGGATGGGAAAAGGTAGTGAGAAGTGAAACGTAGAGTGTGAAGAGGGCTGGATGAAGATGGCCATCGATCCTATCTGCGGCATGACCGTTGATCCTGCCAAGGCAGCGGGTCAGCACGAACATAAGGGGACGACCTACTATTTCTGCGCGACGTCATGCCTGGAACGATTTCGTGCCGACCCGGAACGGGCGCTCAGCAAGAAGCCGCTGAGCCTCATTACGATGCCTTCCCCGCGGAAGCCGTTGCCGATGATGCAACCGGCTCGTCAGGGCGAGATCGATCCGGTCTGTGGGATGACGGTTCAGCCGGATTCGGCAGCGGGGTCATTTGAGTATCGCGACAAGACCTACTATTTCTGCGCGACCAGATGCCTCGACAAGTTCCGAGCCGACCCCGAGTATTATGTAACCCCTCCTGAACAGCGCATTCCAAAGCCGACTTCTGCTCCAGTTGGGGACCACGTCAAGTATGTCTGCCCGATGGACCCTGAGGTTTCAGAAACCAAGGCTGGGGCCTGTCCCATCTGTGGAATGGCGCTCGAGCCTGAGGATGTGACGGCACTGCCGACCCGCACCGAATACACGTGCCCCATGCATCCGGAGGTTGTCCAGGCCGAACCGGGAAGCTGTCCGATGTGCGGGATGGCCTTGGAGCCGCGGACGGTGACGGTGGAAGAGGCCAACCCTGAGCTTGTGGACATGACGCGCCGCTTCCGGCAGAGCGTGGCACTTGGGGCGCCAATTTTTGCCCTGATGATTTCCGAGATGTTGCCGGGTCAGCCGTTACAGCACCTGGTGTCAGGGCGAATACTTGTCTGGTTCCAGTTGTTGCTGGCCACACCGGTGGTGTTGTGGATCGGTCGACCGCTGTTCGAACGCGCCTGGTCGTCGATCATGAGTCGCCACCTCAACATGTTCACGCTCATCGGACTCGGGACCGGTGCTGCATATCTCTACAGCGTTGCGGCTACGGTGGCTCCCGGAGTCTTTCCTGACTCTTTCCGTACGCATGGAGGGGAGCTTGCCGTCTATTTCGAACCGGCGGTGGCGATCATCGCCCTCGTATTGCTGGGACAGGTGCTGGAGCTGCAAGCCAGAAGCCGGACCAGCAGTGCCCTCAAGACACTCTTGGGGCTTGCCCCAAAAACAGCTCGCGTGATCCGCCGGGATGGTCGCGAAGAGGACATTCCTTTGGAACAGGTCCAGGTCGGCGATCGGTTGCGCGTACGACCAGGCGAAAAGATTCCGGTGGACGGTGCAGTGATCGAAGGCTCGAGCACCGTCGATGAATCGATGGTGACCGGCGAGCCGATTCCAGTGGAGAAGCAATCGGGACACACGGTAGTGGGGGCTACCGTCAATGGCACAGGAAGTTTTGTGATGCAGGCGGAGCGAATCGGTCGGGAGACACTGTTGGCCCAGATCGTCCGGATGGTCAGTGAAGCACAACGTACCCGTGCGCCGATTCAACGGCTCGCCGATCTGGTCGCCGGCTACTTCGTGCCGATCGTAATCGTGGCCTCGATCATCACCTTTGCCGTCTGGGCACTCATTGGCCCGGAGCCGCGCATGGCCTATGCCTTATTGAATGCGGTCGCGGTGTTAATCATCGCATGCCCCTGTGCCTTGGGTCTGGCGACACCGATGTCGATCATGGTTGGAACCGGGCGCGGAGCGACGGCAGGCGTGCTGATCCGTAACGCCGAGGCATTGGAGACGTTAGCCAAGGTGGACGTGCTCGTTGTGGACAAGACCGGCACGCTCACGGAAGGTAAACCACGTCTGATGGCAGTCGTGACTCTTGCTCCGGTAACGGAGCATGATTTGCTTCGGTTGGTCGCAGGTCTGGAGCAGAACAGCGAACATCCCTTGGCTGCCGCAATTGTGTCCGGTGCTCAGGGTCGAGGTATCGTCCCGGCGCGGGCACAGGAGTTTCACTCTCTCACAGGGAAGGGAGTGACAGGCACAGTCGAAGACCGAACGGTGGCTGTGGGGACGGCGATGTTTCTCAAGCAATTGAACGTCGAGACGACGGTGTTGTCGGCTCAGGCCGAGCCTCTCCGTCATGATGGTCACACCGTCATGTTTGTCGCGATCGACGGCAAGCCGGCCGGGTTATTGGGTGTGGCCGATCCCATTAAGTCCACCACGCCGGAGGCCATCGACCTCTTACACAAGGAAGGTCTGCGGATCGTGATGTTGACCGGCGACCATCGAATAACCGCAGAGGCGGTGGGGCGACGGCTTCATCTGGATGATGTTCGTGCCGACGTGTTGCCCGAGCAAAAGGTGGCGGTGGTCAAACAGTTCCAATCTGAAGGGCATGTCGTGGCGATGGCGGGAGACGGAATCAACGATGCCCCGGCCTTGGCGCAGGCCCAAGTAGGCATCGCGATGGGAACCGGGACCGATGTCGCGATGGAGAGTGCCGGGGTCACGCTGGTCAAGGGAGATCTTCGCGCGATCGCACGCGCACGTCGGTTGAGTCGAGGGACGATGCGCAACATCCGGCAGAATCTGTTTTTCGCCTTTGTCTACAATGCCCTCGGGGTCCCCGTCGCTGCTGGTATTCTCTATCCCTTCGTCGGGGTGCTTTTGAGCCCCATGATCGCGAGCGCCGCCATGACGTTCAGTTCCGTCTCCGTGATCGCCAACGCGCTGCGGCTAAGGCATTTGGACTTGTAACTCCCTCAATTGCTGGCAGGTGAAAATTGTGCTAGCTTTAATCCACCATGCATTCAATGACTGATGTAACATCCTGGTCTCGCGTGGCGGTTCTGAGTTGGGCGTGCCTGTGGATGCTTGCGGCTCCCTTGTTCCATGTTCATCCTGAGGTGGAGCATCAGCATGGAGCAGGAGGACATCTCCATGGTGGAATCGCCCACATGGTGTGGTCTCCCGATTTAGACGGGGAATATGACCACCACCATGCGACCGATGGCTCCCAATACACGATTCCAAGCCATAGTGATTTCTTAGTTCATCCTGCAGCCGCTGCTGGGATTGACGAACTGGAGTTCATATACCTCATCGATTCAACCGGGCTGAAGCTTTCCAAGCCGATCGGCCCGCTTCTGCTCATAGCTGAATCCCTCGCGAGCATCATGCCTGCTCCGACTTCTTCCATTGTGCCGTCCGCTGAGAGTCCCCCTCGCTACGCATTATTCACTCATCATATTCACTCGCGAGCGCCACCTTCCCTGTCCGTCTAGCGTTCACTCTTCTCTAGGTCATGACGTTTTGTAAGCATCTCTGCGCAGCAGACATGTATTCTGCCGGCGCTCGGATCTGCTTTGGAGTACTGGTATGCGACGATACACCACATCGAGATCCTTGATGGTTGCCGCGATTGTCGTTCTAGCTGGTTGTGGCGATCGCAACGCTGACCCACCGAAGACGTTGCCTGAGGTCGGCGGCACATCGGGTTCCATTGCCAGCCATTCAATACAGCCCGCTGTCACCGTTCGATCTCGACTGAACACGCAACCTGTCATCACCCATCCGATACCGGAAGTTGTCACGGCCCCAGGTCAGGTCGCGTTGGATCTTAAGCAGGTGGCGAAGATCACCTCACGAATCGCAGGGCAGGTTGAACGCATTCACGTTCAACTCGGCGATCGAGTATTGCCGCGCAGACCGCTCGCCGCGATCGGCAGTCTGCAGCTCGATCAACTCATTGAGGAATACCTTGTCGGGAAAGCGCAAGTCGATGTTGCAGAAAACAACCTTCGACGGACTGAAAAATTGCGGGCCGCCGAAGTTGTCCCGGAGCGAAAGCTTATCGAGGACCGGGGGCGCTACCTCGAGACGGAGGCTCGGTATCAGCATACCCACGAGAAGCTTCTGAATATGGGGCTCTCCGTCTCGGAACTGACTCAGCTGGAGCGAGGCTCACATCAGGAGGGACATCGGTATACGGTGACGTCTCCGATTGCCGGGACCGTTGTGGCTCAACGTGTCGTACTTGGTCAGGGGCTGGCGCCGGGAGACGAGCTGTTCGAAGTCGTGGATACGAGCCGTGTCTGGGTTTTCGCCAATCTGTCTATCGAACAGGCCAGAAAATTCAAAACTGGAGATATCGGCATGATTACGCCCAAAGGGGCCGAGCCGATCACCGCTCCGCTCACCTACCTCGCGCCGATCGCGGACGAAGTTACCAGGACGATTCAAGTGCGCTTTGAGGTCGCCAATCCTCAAGGGCAACTGAGACCTCAGGAATATGTTGAAGTGACCCTCACGCGTCCTGGTTCAGCCACGCTGGCTGTTCCCTTGTCGGCTGTCACAGCCGTTGACCAGACCAGAGGAGTGTTTGTTGAGCGGGATTCCAGCTACATCTTCATGCCGATCACGGTTGGACGGGAAGGAAGTGGGTGGATCGAGATCCGCGAGGGCGTGCGGGAAGGTGACCGGGTTGTCGTCGAAGGCGTGTTCGATCTGAAGTCTGAACTGCTCAGGGCGCATATTGGGAGCGGGGAATGAGGCTTTGATGGATCGCTTGTTGACCCTCACATTGCGATATCGGTTCTTTACAGTGGTTGCACTGCTGGTCGTCATTGCCGTGGGACTGTGGTCGTTCACTCATCTCACGATCGATGCGGTGCCCGATTTGACACCGGTGCAGGTCCAAATCCTGACCCGTTCCCCATCGCTTGGTCCTGTCGAAGTAGAGCAGTTTGTCACATTTCCGATCGAGGCCTCGCTGAGCGGCTTGCCTTCCATGCGTGAACTTCGCTCCGTGTCACGCTACGGACTCTCGGCGGTCACAGCGATTTTCGAAGACGGCACTGACATCTATCGAGCCCGCCAGCTGGTGGCTGAACGGTTGGCTCGTGCCATGGAGCGGATTCCAGTGGAGTATGGCCGTCCGGTCATGGGTCCGCTGACGACCGGATTGGGCGAAATTTACCAATTCACACTGCAAGGTCCAGGGTATAGCGCAATGGCCTGCGTTACTCGAATGGGAAGTCGGGGATGCGACTGCGGGCCGTGCCCGGTGTGTGGTGGAGGTCAATATTTGGGGAGGAGAGCCACAGCAGTTCCATGTCGTGGTCGATCCGGCCAAGCTTCTCTCGTACAAATTGTCGCTTCGACAGGTCTTTGAGACGCTTGAAAGAAATAACGCCATTGCAGGTGGTGGCTACATTGAGCGCCAACGTGAACAATTGCTCATTCGCGGTGAAGCGCTGGTTACGCACATAGCCGATCTTGCAAAGATCGTCGTGTCTCATGGTGCCGGAGGAGTACCGATTTACATTGCCGATCTTGCGGAGATCAAAGAAGCCTCCGCTTTGCGCATCGGGGCCGCCACCGCGATGGGAGAAGGCGAAACGGTGATCGGGATGGTCCAGATGCTCGCGGGAGAGAATGCGCAACGTGTCGTGACTCAGGTAAAAGCGAGAGTGCAGGAGATCCAAAAGACGTTGCCTCCCGGCGTGGTGATCACGCCCTATTATGATCGAACTCTCTTCGTATCCCAAGTGATCCAGACTGTTCGGAACAATCTTCTTGAAGGAGGCCTGCTCGTCATTGCGGTGTTGTTCCTGTTTCTCGGCGACCTTCGGGCGGGCTTGATCGTCGCGTCAGCGATCCCTCTGTCGATGCTGATTGCTTTCACCGGCATGATACACGCGGGGTTGTCCGGTAATCTCATGAGTTTGGGAGCTATCGACTTCGGGTTGTTGGTCGATGGTTCCGTCGTGATGATCGACAATATTTTGCGACGACTGACCAACGCAAATCGGCAACGTCCAGAGGAGCGCCTGGCTCAAGTACTGGCTGCCGGACACGAGGTCATGCGCCCTATGACGCTTGCGGTGGGGATCATCATTCTTGTCTATGTGCCCATTCTGGCGCTCACCGGCATTGAGGGAAAGATGTTCCGCCCGATGGCCATGACCGTCATTATGGCCCTCGCGGGTTCCCTCTTGCTTGCCGTGACCGTTACGCCTCTTCTTTCCTTCTGGTTTGTTCGAACGAGGTCAGATCGCGGAGAACCATTCGTTATTCGGAAAACACGCGAACTCTATGCCTCCTGTCTTCGCTGGGCGCTGGCACGGCCGATCTGGCCGGTCAGTTCTGCGGTCGGAGTATTTCTCGTCAGCCTCACCATCGGATCGCAACTGGGTATCGAGTTCGTCCCCCGACTTGAGGAAGGCGATCTAGCGGTGCAAGTGTGGCGGTTGCCGAGCGTGTCATTAAGCGAGTCGATTGCGACCTCGCTGGAGATCGAACGAGTCTTGCGGCGCTTTCCTGAAGTGACACAAGTCGTGACGCGAACCGGCAGTCCGGAAGTGGCGACCGATGTCATGGGAGTAGAACTATCGGATGTATTTGTCATCCTGAAGCCGCGGCACGACTGGGTTACGGCACGTACCCGGGAGGACTTGATTGAGCAGATGAAAGCCGCCGTTCATCAACAGGTGCCGGGAGTCGGTCTCGGCTTCACGCAACCGATCGAGATGCGATTCAATGAGTTGATCGCAGGTGTTCGATCGGATCTGGCGGTGAAGATCTTCGGCCCCGACTTGGAGCTCTTGAAACAGCAGGCCGATGCCGTTGCCCGCACCTTGGAGGAGGTGCAGGGTGCAGCGGATGTGAAAGTCGAGCAGGTGTCCGGCCTGCCGCTCCTAAGGGTGGTCGTCGACCGCGAGCAGATTGCACGTTACGGACTGATGGCGGATGAGGTGCTGAGTCTTGTGCAATCGATCCGTGGAGGTGTGGTGGTGGGAACTGTCGTGCAAGGCCCTCGCCGATTCGAGCTTGTTGTACGCCTGGCCGAGCATGTGGGGCAAGATCCCAGCACATTGGGAAATCTCTTGATCCCGACGAGACAGGGCGAGCTTGTTCCGCTGTCGCGCGTGGCGAAGATTCTAGTTGATTCCGGACCGGCTCAGGTCAGTCGAGAGCACGTCCAGCGCCGCATCGTGGTGGAATGTAATATTCGGGGACGCGACCTGGGTGCCTTCATTGTAGATGCTCAACAGGCTGTTGCGCAGGCGATAGTTCTCCCTGCCGGATATGAATTGACCTGGGGTGGGCAATTCGAGCATCTTCGAGGGGCGTCACAACGCATGGCCGTCATTGTGCCCATCACGCTGTTACTGATTCTGGGCGTCCTATCCGTTGTCTTTGGGGCGATGCGCCCGGCGCTCTTGATCTTTCTGAATGTCCCGCTCGCTCTGTCGGGGGGGCTCATTGCCCTCTGGCTCCGTGGCCTGCCGCTGAGCATGTCTGCCGTTGTTGGATTCATTGCCTTGTTCGGTATTGCGGTACTCAACGGTGTCGTTCTGGTCAGTCATATTCGACGACTCGAGACCGAAGGGCTCTCACCGGATGAGGCCGTTACGCAAGGAGCCTTGGATCGATTGAGACCCGTGCTTATGACGGCGCTCGTTGCCGGTCTTGGCTTTCTCCCTATGGCACTCGCGACGAGTATGGGAGCGGAAGTGCAGCGACCGCTGGCGACAGTCGTCATCGGTGGATTGATCTCATCGACGGCATTGACCTTGATTGTGATGCCTGTGGTGTATCGATGGATTGAACAGCGGGCAGAGCAATGAATCAGTGACTTGTAACCGGATATGCCTCCGGCCAACATTCGCAGTGCAGCGTGAAGGAGGAATCGATGTCCCTAGTCAGCTCGTTTGGGCTTTATGTTCTGGCTGGGGTGTGCGAAATCGGCGGCGGGTACCTGATCTGGCTGACGCTCAGGGAAGGCCGACCGTGGCTGTACGGAGCAATAGGTGCAGCCATTCTTATTCTTTATGGAGTCATCCCAACTCTACAGCCTGCTCACTTTGGTCGTGTCTATGCGGCGTACGGTGGAATGTTTATTGTGTTGTCCCTCCTGTGGGGCTGGGGAATCGACGGAGTTCGGCCGGATCGCTATGACGTAATGGGAGCCATGCTCTGTTTGGGCGGCATGATGGTCATCATGTATGCGCCCAGGACATGAGGAAGACGTAACCACTTGGTCATCTCGAACACGCTCCGGTTGCGAAGAGTCGGCTTGTGGACAGTTCGTTCTCTCCGATCGGACATCACTCAAGCCCATCGATACTTCCCGCTGTTATGCTGACATAGCTTCGATTGTATGGCGAGTAGCCCTAAGAGATCGGTTCCTATGTCGCCTTGACTCGATACCCTGGTACAGGGTTTATCATGTGATATGAGGGTTACGACATGGCTTTGGGATTAACGATCGGACAATTTGCCAAGATGGTGGGAGTGAGTGTTCAGACCGTTCGCTACTATGAGCGATGCAATCTGCTCCAACCGACAGACCGTAAAGCCTCGGGATATCGAGTGTACAGTGACGATGCGCTAAAGAGACTACGCTTCATTAAGAATGCACAGACGTTGGGGTTTGCGCTTCGCGAGGTCAATGACTTACTGAATCTCCGAGTCAGTTCGGTCGCACGGTGTGGGACAGTTCAGGTGAAGGCTCAGGCCAAGCTAAGACAGGTAGAAGCAAAGGTGCGGGATTTGCGCGCGCTCGCGCGGGCGCTCAAAGTCTGATCCGCACCTGTCAGGCAGGGGAGCCGACCGATCATTGTCCGATTCTCCAGCGATTGGATGAGGAAACGACGTCGCGAAGGTAGTGGCCATGCGTCCGTATCGGGAACCCACTTCAGGACTCAAACCTCCAAACAACCCGGTGACGATACTCTCGATTGGTGGATTGAGCACCGCATTGCTGGCCTCTGTGTGCTGCATCGGGCCAATGGTCTTCGTCGCACTCGGGGTGGGAGTCGGGGCCACTGGATTTTGGGCCGGTACGGCTGGATGGCTCAAAGGACTCTTACCGTTTCGGCCAGCCTACATCGGCTTGACGATACTCCTATTGGGTATCGGCTTTTATCTGGCTTATAGGAAGCCGAAGTCAGCGCGATGCGCGCCAGGAGAAATGTGTGCTCAAGACCATTCAAGGCATGGAAACAGGACATGGCTTTGGATCATCGCATCGTTGGCCTTGATACTCGTTCTAGCGCCATATTGGCTGGGCCTATGATTTTCGTAATGCGGCAATGTGGGGTCTTAGAGATCATTTTGGGTCTTTCTGGAGAAGCGAAGTGACGGATAGGAGGACATGATTATGTGGAGACTCATTCGTACGATGATGGTGATCGGTGTCGTGACCGTGAGCTTGGCCGGATTCCAGGAACTTCTGGCTGAAAGCCAAGGCCAGCAGACCGTTACCTTTCAGATCGATGGGATGACCTGCGGAGCTTGCGTTAAGGACGTCAAAGCCGCCCTGGCTAAGGTGTCTGGTTTTAGCGAGATCGGATTCAGCGTGGGAAAGAAGTGGGTCGTGTTCTCTGATTATTCAGACGTCCGAGCATCGGTGACGTTTGATCCGGAGAAGGCGGATGTGAGGACGTTGATCATGGCCGTCGAGGCGGCTAGTAACCCACTATCAAAATATAGGGCACACGTGCTCGACAAATAAGCGGCGGTTAACTGGTGTCAGATTACGAAGTTGAAGGAGGCGCTGTTATGAACCAGGAGGCACATGCTCCGAACGATCTGTTTGCTGAGCTGCGGAAGCTGAGTCCCGTGGTCACCGGCGGGTTGCTGCGCATGCGGCAACAGGCGTATCGAGATGGGGCCGTGGCAGCGAAGTATAAGTTGCTTACTGCCATGGCCATTTCTATTGCGATCCGTTGCGAGCCTTGTATTCGAGCCTACGTCCGGATGGCCCGCCACCAGGGGATTAGCCGGGAAGAATTGGTCGAATTCCTCGAAGTCGCGATGACGATGCAAGGTTGTCCCGGTGAGGAATGGGCTCTCAAGGCCTATGCGGCCTATAAGGTCTGTATAGACGGTCAGACGGGTTCAGAGGCGTCAACTTGTTGTAAGAATGACCATAGGAGACAGACAGATACGGAAGGTGATCATGAATAGGTATGCCGGTAGATTTCTTCTCCTCTCCCAGAGGAACAGTAGATTTGTGCGGTGCCGCTGATCGAGTGATTGTGTATTAGAAATGCCGTTGACGGTTGAGGTGGACGAGGGATAGACTAACACCATGCGATTAGGTTCCCATCACTCCCGATCTTTTCTCGCCGCGAGTATCGCAGTGTTCCTGTTGGCATTCAGTTTCAATGCCTACGCCTGTCTCCTGCCGTTGGCGGGGACTACCGATGCCTCAATGGCCAACGGTTGTTCAACTCCTGTCGAACAACCTAGTCGGCAATTATGTGACGCCTTCAAGATCTTGGGAGTCGAATCCCAGGCTCAGTCGTCATCGTTGCTCGTGGACCATCATTGGTCGGCAGACCATGCGTTGCCTACGCTTCCGACGGTGAGCCCTCGGCTCGTACGAATTTTCAGTCTATATCGCAATTTTGAATCGAGTTCTCCTCCGCATCAGTCTCTTCCAAGCACAGTGCTTCGTATCTGATCTCTCCGGTTCTTCCTTATCCCGTTTCATCATCGCGTCATCTGCCCAGCGCTGGACCTCGGCTCATCCAGTCGTTTCTTCTGTCGCAAGACGGGGTCTGAGATCCGCGACAAGTGCGGGCAGGAAAGCTTTTGGGGAGGGCCGTCACATGACTCTTTCAATTCGATTTGTGTTGTTGACTATAACAGTCGTGAGCATGACCTTCGCGACAGGTGGCCGTCAGGTTGTCTATGCCGTCGATCAGGCTGCACAACCGTCCTTGGCGTTACGGGACTTGATCCAGGAGGCCCTAGAGAGAAATCCAGAGCTTGTCGCGGCGCGCAAGCAATGGGAAGCTGCCACGAATCGGATTGTCCAGGCTCGGTCGCTGGAAGACCCTACGCTGTCAGTCCACTTGTGGAATTTCCCGCAGACCTTCAATGTCACGAGGGCGGACAACAGTATCTTTGGTCTTTCCCAGAATCTTCCGTTCCCCGGCAAGCTGGCTCTGAAAGGCGAAATAGCAAGTCGGTCGGCCGAGATCACCGAGCAGGCGCTGCGCGCGAAGGAGCGGGAACTGGTGGTCCGGCTCAAACAGGCCTACTACGATCTGTTTCTCGCGCACAAGGCGATCCAGATTCATCATGAACAGGTCGAATTGCTCAGGCAGTTCGTCGAGATTGCGAACGCGAAGTTCCGGACCGGCAAGGGATCGCAGGCTGATGTGCTCAAGGCTCAGGTCGAGCTGTCTGTGTTGCATCAACAACTGCCCGTTCTGGAACAGCGTCGCCAGACCGCTGCAGCACTGCTGAATACGCTTCTGGACCGCGATCTCCTATCACCTCTGGGCATTCCTCAGGAGCCGTCTCTGCTGCCGATCGACACCACCATCGACGAGCTGCACCGTCTCGCCTTGAACGCCAGACCGGAATTAAAAGCCGTTGAACTGGCGGTGCAACAGAGCGAGCAGTCTCGCGCGCTGGCCCAGCGTCAGTACTACCCGGACTTCAATGTGACGTTTCAGCGCTTCCAGAATTTTCAGGCCCATGACGGATTTGGCGCCTACGTCGCGATGACCGTGCCGTTCGCCTTCTGGACCAAACCGAAGTATGACGCAGGTGTGCGAAGCCGCGGCATCGGTCGCAGCCGCGCGGGCACAACAGCACCAAATGGAAAACCTGACTCGTTTTCAGGTCAACGACCTGTTGGCGAAGGTCCGGGCGAGTGAACAGGTGGCCAGGCTGTATCACACCACGATCCTGCCCCAGGCCGTGCAGAACCTGGAAGCGGCGCGAGTGGGGTATCGAACGGGAAAGAGAGGGTTTCTGGATCTTATTGATACGCAGCGGGCCTGGCGAGGATTTCAGCATGAGTACTACCGAGCGCTGGTTGAGCGGAAGCACCGCCTCGCGGAACTCGAACAAGTAATCGGAACCGGCCTGAACGGAAACAGCTAAACAGGGAGGACTAGGCCATGAGCCAAAGCATCGGCAAAAAGAGTCTTGTTGTCGGTATCGCAGTAGCCAGCCCCTTCGTCGGGGCGATCACCGGATACTTCGCCGCGCATCGGATGATGAGCGATATGTCGGGGATGCAAAGCAGTGGAGAGATCGAAGGGTCATGGTATGGAAGGTATGCCGATGGAGGGCGCG
>JADJXO010000004.1 GCA_016715825.1 Nitrospira sp.
TTACAACGTTTGAGAACAAATTGGGCCGGGTCACTGTCCGCTACAGTGGCACAGGAGCTCATGAAGAAATCATGCGCTACCTTCAGTCTCAATACGGTCCACTCGATCACACACCAGGACAAATCGCGGTCGGCTCAGTGAAGGTATACGCTTGGCATGGCGTTCATACGGAGGTGACGTTGCGGTTTGAGAGTAAAATTGAACGAGGCATTATCTTTTTCGAAAGCCGCACACTTCCTGAAAAACTAGCCGATGGGACTAGCGCTACGGTCTTCTGACCATATCCTCGAACAGTATCACCACCACGCTTCCAGATGACTTCCAAGTATGCGGTCATATTGCTGAATTGATTTGGAAAGGCCCTTTCACGAGGGTATGATAACGGGACTTATCATGTACAACCGAAAGCCTTATGTGCCGTTAGACAACCGCTATGCCGAACGCATCGCGGTCACATGTCGAGTTCGCTATGTCGGCGAAGTTCCGACACAACCGCATCAAGGGGAAGGCCTCACGAAAAATATATCAGTCTCTGGATGTCATGTTATCAGCGACCGCCCGGTCACCCGTGGCACATTATTAACGCTGACCGTCTCACTTCCAGACGGACTACCACAACTGGTCATCAAATCTGCGCATGTGGTATGGGTGTCCGGGTGCCAGTTTTCCGTCCGATTCATGGACCTGAGTCAGGACCGCCGGAAGCGGCTGCAAGCCTTCATCTGGAAAAGTATTTCCCTCAAGACGGTGAGTGATCAGCGAACCCGATTCCGACTCATGTAGTTCCCCACCAGCCCGCTGGCAGATCCAGCAGGAAGCCGTACGCTTCCAAGAGCACGTGAGCATTCTTTTCTCCCTGCACCTGTGTTCAGAAACCCTTCGGTGACGAAAACCCGCTCGTCACGCTCTGTGTCCCCCTTCGGGGCGAGGTTTACCCCCTCCGTTTGTAGGGAAGTAATACTAATATCCCGCGCTACTCTTTATGCATAGGAAAACGCTCGGAGCGGAATCACAATCGTGGAGGGAATGACCATGAGACGGATGAAACACATAAGACATTCAGAATGTCGACACTCCCACCCTTCAATAGAACGCCGGACAATACGGAGGACGCCCATCTCCTTCGGGCTCATGTATTCGGGCTTCAACGGAGAAGACGTCTTGATCGGTGATGGCTTCGTTGCCGACTTGTCAGAGGGCGGAGTCGGTATTCGTGGGAATTGTCCGGTGCAGGTTGGGATGGACCTCACATTGTTCCTGTATGTGCCGAATGAGGAAGATCCGTTATTCATCCTAGAGGGAACCGTGGCATGGACGACAGGGCCGCTGTTCGGTGTGACCCTGAAAGAGCTGAGTCTGTCCGAAGGGAATCGGATGCGGGTATTTCTCCATCCCCCGTCTGTTGGCCAAGCATAGCGGATTGTTGCCTCGACAGGCCGTGCGGTGCTTTGAGGGGACTTTGTTCCCTTTAACAGCCTGCACGACCCGTCGCCCCGCGCGTGACCCTATCTTGCCTTTCCAGTGACCTGATGGTAGGAGTGATGAATGATCGCTCACCCAGCATGAACAGAATTAGGCAGCCGACTCCTCATCCTCAACAGAATTCACGACCATCGGCTAACCAACGCCAAACCAGCGTGACCAACGCTATTCCAACGCGACTTGCTTCAAACGTATTTCTGAGAACGACCACGAGACAAGTCAGGACAACAGCCGGAGTCAGTATCCCCCTGCGCTTTCAGTTGCCGCATGATACTGTCGGCTTACCCATGGATCACAGGCAAACAAACACGGTCGCCGAGCGTATCTCCCTATTCCCTGACGAACTCGCTCCGCTATTGCGTAATTCATAATTGCTGCCCACTCCCATGAACCATCTCGCTCGCCATCCTTTGGTAGTCCTAGGAATCGCCGTTGTGGTTGTACTGACCGCCCTTCTCATCGTTCGTCTGAGCACAGGCGCTAAGACCGATACACATAAGCCACGATTCGTTACCGTTGGCATTGCGTCTCCGATCAGACAAGATCTCGATGTTCGCTTGGCCTACACCGCGGATATCTCACCCAATCAGGTGGTGAATATTTTCTCGCGTGTCGACGGCCACATTGCCACATTGCACGTTGATAAAGGGGATTTCGTAAAGGCGAATCAGCTGCTTGTTGAGATCGATCACACGGACTATCAGCATGCGGTTAACCAAGCCAAAGCTAATCTTGCAGCAGCCAAAGCAAGAGTCGCACAACAGGATGCAGTTGTGCGTAATGCCAAGCTTACTGTTGATCGCATGCAGACTCTCATCAAAGATCAGTTCGTTTCGCGGCAGGACCTCGATAATGCAGAGGTCAATTTTGATACTGCGAGAGCGGCACAGGAATCTTTGCAAGCACAAGTGAACCAAATGCACGTTGCCCTGGCTCAGGCAGAAGCCCATCTGGCCTATAGCTATATCCGAGCTCCCTTTGCTGGCTATATCGCCGAACGCAATCTCGATACCGGGTCCTATGTGAGCAGTGCTACGGCCAGTACGTCGACCATGTCACGAGGCATCATGAGCGTACATGACATCGATACGGTTCGTGTTCTGGTCGAAGTGGTCGAACGAGATATTCCGCTCGTGAAAATCGGGCAAGGAGCTGAGCTTCGAGCTGAGGCGTACCCTGACCAGATATTTCATGGAACTGTGACCAGGATCGTCCAAGCCTTGAATCGTGCCACACGCACCATGACTGTTGAAGTCGACTTACCCAACAAAAATCACCGACTAAAAGGTGGAATGTTCGGCCGCGTCGAAGTAATGGTTGGGACACATCATCAGGCCTTGCAGATCCCTATCGACGCAGTCAGTCGCCTGGAAAGCACACAATATGTGTTTATTGTCGAAGAAGGACACGCGAGGCGGGTAGAAATTGAAATCGGTGCCCGGCAAGGGAACCAGATTGAGATCACTAAAGGCCTGACAGGAAATGAAGAAGTCATTGTCTCAGGAAAAGACTTAGTTCACGATGGGACGCCCGTCCAAACTCGACTTCTTTCACCAGCTTTAGATTCTGATCCAGTGAGTAACGAATGAGGCCTGCACTTCTCCCACATAGACGCAGTTCTTACAGGGCGGATTCAACCTCCGCAGCCAACTGCCCTTCTCTGATGTCTGCGACATGTGGCTAACTCTACTCGCATTACGCAATCGCATCGGCATTTTGATGCTGTCGTTGGCGTTCGTGGTATTGGGTATCACGTCACTTCAAAGACTGCCGGTTGATCTTTTCCCACAAATCCAGGTTCCCGTCGCATTCGTGGGTGTCATTTATAAAGGGGCACCTCCGCTCGACATTGAACAGAGTGTCGTATACCCGATCGAGAAAGCCGTCAGTTCTGCCTCCAATGTGGAACATGTCGAGTCGTTCAGTAAGCAAGGCCTCGGGGCAGTCCAGATCTGGTTCAACTGGGGGGCCAACCTCGATGTCGGACAAATGGAGGTCATGCAGCGTATCACACAGATTCTGAACAGCCTCCCTCCAGGTATTCTGCAACCGTTCATCGTCAAGTTCGATGTCTCCAACATTCCGGTTTCAGTTGTCTCGGTCTCGAGCAACGAGCTGGATGAGCGCGCACTCTATGATCTTGCGTCCAACACGATCGCCCCGCAGATCGAGCAAATCGCTGACGTGGCGGCCGCGACCGTGGAAGGAGGAAAGATTCGCCAAATCAACATCAACCTCGATCCGGCGCTCCTCAGTGCCCGCGGGCTTTCGATCCTTGACGTCGTCAAATCGGTCAAAGCATCCAACTTGATCTTACCCTCAGGCGATATTAAGGCCGGCAACCTCGACTACAACGTGTTTACGAACAACCAGTTCAGGACGGTAGAGCCGATACAGGACGTCATCGTGAAGGTAAATCCGCAGGGTACCCCTGTCCGTGTGCGTGACGTGGGAACCGTGACGGACTCCTCCGACATTCAAACCAACATCGTCCATACCGACGGAGCCAGATCCGTGTTTCTTCGTGTCAATAAACAACCGCTCGCCAACACGGTCGCCGTCGTCGACGCCCTCCGCGCCGCTTTGCCTCAAATGTTTGGTATCCCCGAAGGGGTAAATCTTGGCATCTCGTTCGACCAGTCTCTCTACATCCGTCAAGCTATCCGGAATCTGGTCGAACAGGCCTTCCATGGTTCATTGCTGGCCGCGGCAGTGATTCTCATCTTCCTACGAAACCTGACCAGTACCCTGATCATTTCCGTGGCTATTCCGCTTTCGATGCTGGTGACGTTTGTGGTTCTGTACTTCACAGATCAGACTCTGAATGTGTTTACACTCGGCGGGCTGGCGCTAGGAATCGGTCGGCTCGTGGATGACTCTATCGTAGAACTGGAGAACATTCAGCGCCACCTCAACATCAACCCCAATCGATGGAACGGCATTCTCGAAGCCGCCCGTGAAGTGGCCATGCCGATCTTTGCCTCGACCGTGACGACGGTGGTTGTCTTCCTTCCGATGTTCTTCATCGTCGGTATCGCGCGCCTGTTATTGATTCCCCTGACCGTCACGATCGCCATCGCACTCTTCACGTCATTTTTCGTCTCCCGCACGGTAACCCCGGCACTCTGTTACAAATTCCTGAAGCCAGAACAGGAAGCACAACGTGCGTTGCCGAGCTGGCTGCGGGCGATGATGGAGTGGAGTCGGAACCGCTATGAATCGCTGGATCGAAATTATGAACATTCCCTGCAATGGGTCCTGGCCCATCGCAAGATTCTCATCTGTACCGTTCTCCTGATTTTCCTTGGCTCGCTCATGCTCGTTCCTTTGATCGGAACCGAGTTCCTGCCGGTTTCCGATGAGAGTCAGTTTCGGATCGTGCTGCGAGCGCCGGTCGGCCAACGAGTCGAAAAGACCGAACAGCAGGTCTCTGAAGTCGAACGGGTCCTGCGTGCCAATATTCCCACGACCGAACTGATAACCATCGTTTCGAGTACCGGCGTGCTATCCCAAGGTCGTTCCTCTCTGTTCAACCCCAATACCGGTCCTCACACCTCGTCTATTCAAGTGTACCTCGTCGAGCCTGCTAAGCGGACACGAACTCAGGTCGAGATCATGAACGATGTACGCCCCATGATTGCCACACTATTTCCCGGCGTCTCAATGTATTTCGACCCCGGGGGATTAGTGAAGCGTGTCACAAGCTTTGGCTCACAAAAGACCGTCGATGTGGAAATTTACGGACATGACTTCGAAAAGGCGAGAGAGGTTATTGCCCAAGTCAAAGAGGTCATGGAGCACACTCCGGGACTAGCTGACATTGAACCGAGCCGGGAGGAAAATTATCCGGAAGTCAACGTGACCGTGGATCGAGAGAAAGCCGCTCTACTCGGCATCACCGAAACCGATGTGGCCAATGCCGTGCTCTTTTCCTTGAATGGGAACGGCCAAACCGACCCGATTATTTACACCGACCCTCAAAGCGGAAACGAGTACTTCATCAGCGCGTGGCTAGCCGAGAAACATCGTAAGAGTCTCACCGATTTGGAGAATATTCTCCTCACCACCAAGGCCGGCGAACCAGTCCTCCTCAAGAATATGGCGTCGCTTAAGTTGAATGCCGGACCAGTGAAAGTGGACCGAAAGCACTTTCAACGCGTGATCCACATCACGGCAAATCCTATCAATCGAGCCTTAGGCGATATCGCGGATGATCTTGAGTCGGCATTCGCCAAACTCCAGCTACCTGCGGGGTTCAGCATCAAATTGGCCGGGCAGATTCAACAGCAACGGGAAACCTTCGAAGGCTTGCAGTTTGCCATCGTCCTCGCGCTCATGCTGGTCTATATGGTGATGGCGGCTCAGTTTAAGTCGTTCATCGACCCGTTCATCATCATGTTTGCAGTCCCGATGGGATTCCCTGGAGTTATCTTGATCCTGTTCTTGACAGATACGACACTGTCTACCTCATCAATGATGGGCATTATTATGATGTTAGGAATTGTGGTCTCAAACGGGGTGTTGCTGGTTGACTATACCAACGTGCTTCGTCGAAGGGGTGAGCCACTCCACCGCGCGGTCATGACCGGCGCGAGAACCAGGCTGAGACCGATCCTCATGACCTCGCTCGCCACCGTCTTCGGACTTCTTCCCATGGCAATCGGACTCGGGACCGGAGCCGAAACCAATGCACCCTTGGCACGTGCGGTCGTCGGAGGGTTGAGCGCTTCCACTCTGCTCACGCTGTTCCTCGTCCCAACGATGTATGTAATCTTGGAAGAGCGGTTTCCACGGAGATTCGAGGTAGAGCCTGACGAGCAGGGATCGGCGTCACATGAGGCATTTCCTGATCCCAGATAGTGCAGTTACGGTTCCACTATATTGGGAAACAAGGACTTCAGCTGCATGGCCAACCCAATGTCCCCCGCGATCTGCAAACGCCCAGACATGGCCATGGTCATGCTACTCAACTGCCCATTGAGGATTCGAATGCAATCTTCCCCAGCCATCGACAGAGTCACATGTGGATCGCTGTGCACTCCATCCTTCACCACGCAGGTTCCGTTCTGGACCAGCAAATGATATTGCCCGCCTTGAGGCCCTTTGAGATCAAACTGGTACACGGCCTCGACATCCTCCGCGACATCTTTGTCCAGTTTTGATGGAAGAGTGTCGAGCACTTCTCGAATAGTTTTCGCGTTCATGAATGGGAAAACTCCCCTCAGGATGATAACAACATTCGGGGGCGGCTCTATTCCGCCCCCGAGACAACTATATCTACGGTTGAAAAGGGTTAGTACCGGAGAGTGGCTGTTGCAACACTACGCCGGGCGCCGAAGAACTCCTTCGAAAAGGACTCAACGACCGCCGGATCATAGCCTTTGCAGCTGAAAATGTCGAGATAGGCGTAATTCGTATCGTTCGCAAAATGCCCGCTGATCAACGAGGTGGAAATCAACTGCACCATGGAATAACCGGCGACACGACCTTCGCCGAAATTCACAACCTGACACTCACCGAAACGCTTCATGCCGATGAGTTCGCACAACTCAACGACATAACGTTTGATAGATTCGGCATCACGGATAAGATCGGGATTGCAATCGTGGAGGTCGACTGCGGTACAGAGTCCCCATGCCTTGCCGTTGCCCACCATGTCCTGAACGGGTCGGGCCGTAGCTCCAGGGGCGTTGGATGGTAAGATTGTGGAGTCAGAACTCGGCGAGCTGCTCATAGGGGGTCGCTACCTTTCTGTAAGTGGGTTAGGCACATCGACTGACCGTTGCGTGAACTATACCATTTTTTTTCGCTGCGTACGTGCCGGCAAGGAATATTTCAACCTCGAACAGGAAGTTATCCGCAATCGGTTGACAAGGTGACCTCGCTCAGGAAGAATGGCCCCATATGACGACGCTCCCACAAGCACCACGAGTTGAACTCCCCGACCGCCTCTGTACCTGGTGCAAGGTGCTGATGAAAAAGCGGCTGGTTGGGGGGAATCGATTCATCCACTACACCTGTCCTAAATGCATTTTTCAGCACACCAGTCGACTCGCACAAAAATCATAAACAATTGATTTATCAATATGTAATTGAGTCTCAGGGTGTATGTGAACTTCCTGTGACCTCGGATTCGATACCGCTTCCCCCCGATGCATTCCCATTCCAGCGTTAGGGGTCTGTGCAGGGGACACTGCACACTCAAGAAACCATATGCCCCGTGGGATATTAAGCATTTGATAAAACCTGACGACCCCGGCCATTTTCCATGCCACGCAGGAGTCAAACGAACAGACCCCCATATATGAATGATCGCCGGGGAGGATTAGCCTCGAGAAAAACTGCTCTGGATGTGATCGTCAAGAATATGGACCAATCGTTCGCGGTCCTCCGCGCTGATCGCCATGATCCGTGCCCCCAATTTAGGAGCCCGCACATGGATGACCTCCAACTCACACGTTAAGGTTTTTCCGCCAGGAAGCTCAATGAGGAGCTGCAACACCTCGCCTTTCTTGACGAACAGCCGGCTCTCGAGCCGAACTCCCGACTCGCTCACATCGATGACCTTACAGGCTGCCGAAAGCGCCCCACGTTGTAACCGACCGGGACGGCCCATATCCACACGCGAATGTTTCCGGTTGAACCCCATGATCTAGCCTCCCGTGGCAGGCATCATAACAGGAGGAGTACCTGTACCAAAGATATTTGGAGAAACCGCTAGAGTTTCCTGCCTACGAGAGCCCGCAGGTCCTCCATTCGCCGGCGATTGACACCAAGGTCGCTGTAGCCCGTGCGGGAAGCGGAGCGGAAGTGGACGGTCTTCGTGTCGTCGTCGAAGAGAAATTCGACATCGTCGACGAATCGGAGCAGCAGGGAAGTGAACTCATAATGAAGGTAGGACTCGTCTTCCTCAATGAGTTTGGTCCGAGAGAGTGAATTGATCACGGCCTTCAACGCCTCCTTCGCCTCAGCCCGCGGCTTTTTGTAGCGAAAGGGCGTGATCGCATGACCTTCGTCAGTCGCCTGGGTCGACACACAGTTGGGGCTGTCAGGACAGGGAGAAAGGGTCCGTTCACTCATGGAGATGTCACTTTACATCCTTCCATAATGGCTCGCAACCGGGTGCCTTCCATCCGTCCCCCTCTGCACCCTGGAAAAGACAACCAGCACATTCCTATTCGTTTTGGAATTCGTCGCCACGCAACGGTTCCTAGATCGGTGTCCAAACCGCCTAATAGGTCACCGTCACCAGCCTGGGCTGCTCTTCCGTTTTGCTCACGACCGTCACCGCCACCCGTCCGATGATCCGCCCATCTTCAGTCTCGACATCGACACGCCAGTCGCCCGGATCAAGGCGCTGTTTGAGGCTGTAGGCTCGATATCCACCCTCGCGCCCCCCTGAAATTCTGATGGGAATCCGGTCGGCATGTATGAAAGGCTTCGTATCATTCGACCGATAGCGCCAGTGATGGTAGATGGTTGTGTTGAGATCAACCGGAGCAAATACCGCCGTAAAGCAATAGACCGGTTCATCCGTCGGGAAGGTCGTGTCGGCACGTTTCCAAAATTGATACCACTGCTTCTCAAAGACTAACTCGAACCGGTCACCCGTCCGCTTGATCTCATGATAGACCCCGCCGAACTTGAGCGATAGCGGCACCGGCGGAATCCAATTCATGAAGTAGAATCCGACCAGCATCGCGATGAGCACGATAGCGGGAGCCATCACCGCGAGTGGTTGCCGTCCTGATGAATCCGGACCATGACGGTAGACCAGTTGAACCAGATACAGCGTCACGCCCAGACTCAAGAGAGCGCCGAGCAAGAAGATCACCGCATTCATGAACCCGGTGATGACCGGCACAAAAAAGGTAAAAAACGCGAAACTGACCACCGCGTACAGACTGACCAGTATTCGAAGATTGGACAATCGATCGCGCAAAAACTCGTTGGTCACGAAGAGCGCAATGAGCACGGCAAAGAAGATCGCCGTCGTGGTGAACGTGGCGCTTTGGGAATAGAAAATTGCGTAGGCGCTGAAAAGGCCACCGAGAAGGAACTGACTGGCCATCGGATAGTAGGGACGGCTTTCCCAGGCCCATCGCGTAAATTTGGAGCCTGAAACGAGCGCTTCACGCTCAGGCGGGGATTCGATCCCCAAACGCCCAGTCAAGACGATCAGCGCTCCCAGCAAAACTAAGTAGAGCAACAGAAGCAGATTATCCAAAAGCCGATCGATTCGCGACAGCGTCACGGTGTCGTAGCCCACACCGCCGAGAAAGAATACTGCCGGCATGAACGGCTTCGAGAGTATGGACTGAAGCTTCGTGAGGGGGCTCACCCCTCCACTCTGCGAAATCCCGTTCGATTGTTCAACGAAAACACTGAATTGTGCGGGAGCTTGCACCGACTCGGGAACTGGATCCTGGGGGCGCTCAACCGGCATTCCGGTCACACAAACGCAGGAAGCGGCGCATACACGACCGGATGGCCAATGACCCGTTCCAGCCATGGTGCCATGGTATCTTCCGGGAGCGGCGCGTGATTCAGACGCGCTTCGATCTTGAACTGTCCGTTGGCACCGACAATCCCGATGATCGCCGACGCATCATCGCGCTCAGGCAACAGGGTGTGGGTCTGAAATTCGCAGAGCGTGGCATACAGGATACCATCAGGCTGGATCACGGTCAGGATCTCAGGAAGATCGTCAAGCGGACAATGGACCGAACAACGATAGGCGAATCGCGCACCTGGTTCGATAGCCTGAAACTCTGTTAGCGCTGCTTCGGAAAATCCGGTGAGATAGGCCCGCACTCCTGCCGGCTCCGGGATAAACGTCTCCGCAAGTTTGCTGGCCGGCACGAGAAACTCGAACGCATCCGTGGTGTTGTATTCGAACTGGCAGGGACCAAAGGCGTCGGGCCACGAGCAAAAGAACGGCACGGCCGCATCGGACGATCGTACGACCACCGCCTTCTTTTCGACATGCGTTTCAACTGGGAGATCCAAAACGGCAATAGCTTCCAGAAATGCCGCGCGACGCTCATCTAGCCAACGCGCCCGTTCATCGTCACCACGCACCTCCCCAGGCGTGATCACCGCATGGGTCTGAAGCCGAATACGGATGAAGGCGTGGGCATGCCGAAAGCCGATCCAGAACATGGCACGTTGATCATGAAGCCGCAACACTTCTCGAATCCGCCAGGGATGACTGATGGAGCAGTAGGTTCCGACATCCTGGTGGTGTTGATAGACCGTATGGTACGCACCGGAGAGGAGGAAGAAATCCCCTCTCCATCGTTCCCGGACATGGACGAGCGTGACATCTTCAGTCGCCCATGGATCAAGTTGATCGAACTCGTCCGGAGAGCCGACCGTCCATTCTTCGACGTAGCAGATCACGTCTTGAGCAGGGACAGCCGGCTTGAGCCCGAGCGCCGCAAGTCGATCACCTACCGCAAGAGCCTGACCAAAGCTCAGTGGCGTCGTCGTTTCCCACCGCCGCTCTCGCACGAATAACTTCCTTTACAGCGGCCGCCCCACCAATTCACTGCTCCGAGACTGAGCGCAGAGCCTTGTCTTCGATTGTAGTATCACTGATCAGCCGCTCAATCCCATCCTTGAGCGTCACGGACAACTGTTCCTGCACATCGTCCTCGCTAAACCAAAAGACGGTCCGACTGCGGCCTCCCTCAATGTTACGAATCGTGGTACTTTGGTCTGCCTGATTCTTCGCCACCACCTTAAATCGGCTCTTGGTGTCGATCACGGTGGAAAAGACGCGGCTCTTCGCACTCGCGGAAAAATCCATCACCTGACCACTCACGACGATATCCGCGTCCGGTACAGACCCTGGGGAAGCCACACGCACATCCCAGACTCGATCCTGCCACCCGCGAGTTCGTAGCCGATCGGCAATCCGCTGGGTGATCACACTGGCCAGCCGATCACCAGGCACATTGAAATAGGTGGTGCCTCCCCAAAGGTGTGTGCGCAGGCCCACCCGGCTTTTGTCCGCCCGTCGATCGTCAAACGGTTCAACGACGATCTTGACCGGCTGGATGTCGGTCACCTGCACCATCGGTGGCTTCTCACGTAAGTCCAGCGCGCGGACCGTTCCAGTTCCTCGACAACCGGCCACCATGGTCACCACCACGATAGCGCAACCTAGAATCCCTAAAGGCGATGGCTTCACGGGCTCCTCCCTGTCAAAGGTCAACGATCAAGCGTGCTTAGTCTACCCAAGTTATTGTTCGGAGACAATCGCCATAAGAAGACCTACGGGGTAACGATCGGAAGCATCGAGCGAAACGAACTACAGGCCACCTGGGCCAACTGGCCAGCTTGGATATCCCGATCGTTCAACGGCACACAACGCACAACTTTCATGAATGCTCGTTCTGCCAGAACAGCCGCGATCTGAGCCTTGCGGTCATGGGTAATCGGCAACGTATAGCCCTCACCACGATTCCAGTCCCACAATGACGGTGCCAAGGACAACTCCAGGGCATGGCCCGCGACTTGGTGAAATCTACCGAGAAACTGTCGTTTGTATTGTGAAATGCCAACTCCTTCCAACAGCAGCGCGCAGGTGACATGATGCCCCCACCAGACAAGCGTGCGAAATGTGAACTTATCAGCGCCGGAGAAATGTTTGGGATAATCCAAGTATTGATAAGGAAAGTCGTCCAGATGTTCACCCTTCACCAGTTGATGGAGCGTTGGGTCAAAACCTGGCGGGGTATCAAGCGAGAGAGTTGTGAGCTCCTGCTTCAAGGCATCATGGGTTGTTTCAAGCTGGGCTCGTATTTTTATCGTGATTGCAGCCTTTCTTCGAAAGAGCTGTGCATCAGCCAACAGTGCAGTTTCATCATTAGTGAACAGCATTGGATGGGCCATCATGAGAGAGATGTGAAGGGGTGATACCTTCTTCCCTCTCCTCCTACTATTTCTGTCTGGTTTCGAATATCGCAACCGTCAAGTCGTACAGCCGTCGGCAGTCGGCACAGCGCAGCCGCACCAGATCTTGAAAGACATCCATCTCACGGAGTGAAAGCGCCGACGAATGCGAGGAGACACAGGCCTTGAGGCATTCTTCCCCGGGTGGCTCGTCTTGAACGTTGTGTCCCCCGGACGCTCCCGGCACTGAAGGGCCACTCGACACGATAGTCGTTGTTGTGAGGTGATGGACTGACTTACACGAGCTGCAGGAGAGCACCACGATCTGCGCCTCGGTCATGCGCTTCACGGTCACGCACAGAGGGTGGACCGACCAGCACTGCTGAAGAAAGGCTCCGCTGCGAATGACCTGCGCCATGATCAGCCTAGGGAACGGTCGCGCACTCAACGCTGTCCTCAGCGACAGTCCAGTTGAGCACCGAGTGGTCTGGTCTAAGAAATCAGTTTCGCGAGATACAGGCACACAGGTCTGAACGTCGAGCTCGGACTCAGGACACGGCAGTCACGGGAGATTCGTTCTTCGTCGAGGGAGACGGAACGACGCCTTCCTGAACTAAGCGACAAGTCTTGCACACCCGAGGCCGTGCTTTTAAGAAGGAGACCTTTCCACTCGCAAGGCAACTGTAGTGCACGAACTCATCGCAGACGGTACATCGGGACCAACCACCTCGTAGCATCGTTTTATCCCGATAGAGATCCTCTCGACACACACGGCAGAGGCGGGGTTCCACCCCGAGTAGCATCGGTTCCCATTCACCACCGGCTTTTCTGATACTCATAGCGGGGCGAGTATAGCGGGACAACCGGCTGAAAAACAAGGAGAGGGAGACGCTACTTGGCTCTACTGCATGGAACCCACACTCAAGATTTTTGCATTACTGATACATGAGCATGGCAACGCAATGGAACTGGAGGCATAAGGACTCGCTCACGCCACCCGTTTGACTCATCTTTAATCGTTTGTTACTCTCCGCGCGAGTCGGCGCCAATCGCCCAATACGAGTGAGACTTCATGAATATTGCCGAGTATCTGGAACATAAACGAATTGAGGTTGACCGCTTTCTCGACTTCGTGGCTCCACCGGCCGTCGTGCCGCCGACGGCGCTGCATGAGAGCCTACGTTATAGCTTGATGGCGGGCGGGAAGCGGGTACGCCCGATCCTGACGATCGCAGCGGCAGAAGCCCTTGCTCAGACGCCTCCCGGCCTCATGGCAGTTGCCTGCTCGCTGGAACTCATCCATACCTATTCCCTAATTCACGACGATCTCCCATCGATGGACAACGATGACTTTCGCCGTGGAAAGCCCACAAACCATAAAGTCTATGGCGAAGCCATGGCCATCCTTGCGGGAGACGCGTTGCTCACCATGGCGTTCGACCTGGTCAGCAGGCCGGACCTCATGAAAGGCTGCGATCCTGTGCGGCAGGTCCGTATCATCCAAGAGTTGGCCTTTGGGTCCGGCAATATGGGCATGGTGGGCGGTCAGGTGTTCGACATCCAAGCTGAAAACAAGGATATCGATCTTCCGACCCTGCAGAACATTCACAAGCACAAGACCGGCATGCTCATTCGTGCCGCGGTCCGCATGGGTGCGATTGCGGCCGGAGCGAACGACCGTCAACTTGACGACATGACCGGCTATGCCGAAGATATCGGCCTTGCCTTCCAGATCGCGGATGATGTGTTGAACGTGACAGGGACGCGCGAAGAGCTTGGCAAGAATCCCAACACCGACGCTGAGCGTGGAAAGAAAACCTATCCGACGTTCTATGGCGTGGACGGGGCGAAGAAACTGGCTGATGACTGTGTCACCCGTGCCATTAGCCGCCTCTCCTCCTTTGGCCCTTCTGCCGATCCGTTGCGTGAGATCGCACGGTATATCACAAGTCGCAAAAACTGACGTCGCTCGTGAAGCGCATCTCGTGAAACGTCAATCCATGCAATCGACCAACCGTCCCTACTTCACACGCTTCACGCTTTACACTTCACATTTCACATTTTCGTTATGAAAGCCCTCGTCACCGGAGCAACAGGGTTTGTCGGGGCCGCCGTGGTTCGTGCCCTGCTCAAGACCGGGGTGGAAGTGCGTGTTATTGCCCGCCCAGGAAGTGATCCAACCAATCTCCGGTCGTTGAACATCGATACCGTCCCCGGCGATCTCCGTGATAAAGCCTCGCTCCACCGGGCCCTCACCGGTTGCCGCCACCTCTACCATGTTGCCGCACACTACGCGCTGTGGGCCAAAGATCCATCGATCTTCTATGACATTAACGTGGTCGGCACCAGAAATCTGTTGGAAGCGGCGCGTGAAGTGGGAGTCGAGCGCACGGTCTATTGCAGCACTATCGGTGCGATCGGCTTGCCGCCTGGTGGAGGACTCGGAACGGAGGAGACACCGGTATCACTCGAACAAATGGCTGGCCACTATAAACGCTCGAAGTACCTGGCTGAGCAGGAGGTGCACAAGCTGGCAAAGGAGGGGTTGCCCGTCGTCATCGTCAATCCCAGCGCCCCGGTCGGCGAGCGCGACGTGAAGCCGACACCGACCGGCCAGATCATCGTAGATTTCATGAAAGGTCGGATGCCGGCCTACATTGAAACCGGCATGAACATCATCGACGTCGACGATGTCGCCACCGGCCACTTGCTTGCAATGGAGAAAGGCCGCCAGGGTGAACGGTATATCCTTGGCGCTAAGAACCTGTTACTGCGTGAGGTATTTGAGATTCTCAGCACATTAACCGGCGTCAAAGCTCCGGCCCTAAAATTACCGAGAGGCGCGGTGCTCCCGCTCGCCTATCTCAATCACTGGTTTGCCAACCTGTCCGGCATACCACCGCGCATTCCGCTGGAAGGGGTAAAGATGGCCAAGTACAAGATGCACTACGATTGCAGCAAGGCGATCCGAGAACTGGGCCTGCCGCAACATCCCCCCGAAGTGGCGCTGGAGAAGGCGGTGCGATGGTTCAAGACTCACGGGTACGCATAATGGTCCCCGCGTAAACCCTGTTCATGGAAGCTGTTACACTTTTCCTCAAGACGATCGTCCTCCGGCCCTATGTTTTTATCTTCCTTGCCGCGTTTCTCTTTTCCGCCATCAAACTGATCGGGTGGCCACGCACATGGCGGTTCTGGCTCATCAGCTGGATCACGGCATTCATCTGCGAATTCTCGTCCACGAGAACCGGCGTCCCCTTCGGCTGGTACTTCTACAATGGTTCCACGGTCGGTCAGGAGCTCTATGTGTTCGACGTGCCGTTTATGGATTCCCTCTCCTTCAGTTTTCTACTTTTCGCTGCGTACTCTGTAGCCCTTGGACTCGTGCTTCCGGTTGACTCGTCTTCGACCAGCGCGAGGCGCTTTCCAAGGCCATTACGGTTCGACCTAGTTGCCCGAACCAGCTGGGCGGTCTATGGATTGACCGCGTTTCTCTTTGCCTTCATCGATATGGTGATTGATCCAGTGGCCTTGCGCGGCGACCGGTGGTTCTTGGGCAAAATCTACTACTATCCCGATCCAGGCTGGCACTTCGGTGTTCCGATGGCCAACTATATCGGCTGGACCGTGGTTGGGCTGATTGCCCTTGCCCTGTATTTCTTGATTGATCGTCGTCTTGCTCCCCTCTCACTTGCGCAACCGATCACCCCACGGCTTTTGCTCGGCATCGGACTCTACTACGGAGTGTTGGTCTTCAACCTCGCGATGACCTTCTGGATTAGTGAATGGTTCATGGGCCTGAGCGGCCTGCTGATGCACCTACCCTTGGTCGTTGTTCTCATCGTTCGCCTTGCCGGTTCACCACGGTTCTACCCGCCCACCTGAGGGAGTGGTATTCGCCAGGAAGAATTTGTATAGTGGAGCGAGCGTGTGTTCTGGTCCTGCTCACAGAAGCGGTTCCCCTTCGAATCGCCGGAACGACGAAGACACTCGACTTTACCGGATAGGGTTATGTTTCTGAGCGTCGATCGGCTGATACGAACCAGTGTTGGGTTATTCATGCTCGTCGGATTGTTTTCTGCTGGCCCGACCCGCGCAGCGGATGTTATGCACGTACTTGGTACCGTGACGGCTATCGATGTCCAACATATAGAAGTCAAGACAGCCAAAGGGCCGGTCGTCTCCGTGCTGCTCGACAAGCAGGTGAAATTTAGAAACAAGAACAACCTCAAATCAGTCGACCCGCCCGAAGTGGGCGACCGTGTCATCATTGAGGCGACCAAAGACAAGCAGAAGGTGACTGCAACCGTCGTTCATTATTCACCGATGAGAAACCCTGCTATCCCTCGGTAGCCGATGCCTGGCATTCGTTTTTCTCGCGCGGTTCACGAATCTCCATTCCACGGCGGTATCCGCCATGCGCTTATGCGCGTGTTCATCACCGGTGTAGCCGTGTTCCTGGCGATTGCAATGGTCCCGGGGCTGGAAGCGAACAGCCTCACAGCCGGTGTAGCGGCGGTCTTAGTCTTGACGTTCTTGAACGTGATCCTTCGTCCAGTGCTCTTTCTTCTCACCTTGCCATTGATCCTCTTTACCCTTGGACTCTTTCTCGTGGTTTTGAATGCACTGTTATTGGAATTCACGGCGTTTCTCGTGAAAGGGTTCACGGTCTCCGGATTCTGGTCGGCCGTCGGGGGTGCCTTGGTCATCAGTCTGGTGACGACCGTCCTCAACAGCTGGACCGTCGACCGCCAAGTCCATCTTGACGTCCACGAGGAACAGCGCCGTCCTCCCAAGATTATCAATCCTGATTGATGACTACCGGTACTCTGCTTCCTGATTCCGCCGCGCCCTTCGAAAAGGGAAGACGGTAAATACACCACCCTGTCACCGCAACGATCCAATCGATTACCACACGCTTTTCTACGTAGGCTTACTCCTTCACCTTCTACACTTTCTTGCAGAGGTGTTCCCCTTACTCGTCTGTGCCCCGTTGTATGTGTCAACATCGAACACGCTTCATACTGTAGAAAGCACAGCCCTTTGCTCAAGGGACAATCCCTTGCTACGCGATGGTATAGCCTTTGCTCCTGAATGAGTCAGCGCATTTATCAATTACAAGGAGGGTTACATGGAGCCGACGCTGCTGGGTGGACGGTCGCGGACAGATTGCCGCATACGTTCTTGCTCATCGTTCCGATCATATCCCTTGGTCCTTAGTCTATGCGCGATCACCTTTGGCATGTCCGATGTCGGAATCTGCGCCTCGCCGCAGTCCGAAACACCACTCCTTATTGAAGCCCCGAGCGACATTCCTCCTGCCATTGCCCAAGCCTTTCCGTCACCTCAGATGGCCAAGCGATGGGTGCGAAAGCATCGAACCATGGCCCTCAACCCGGTCGCGCTTGAGGCCTTACACTCCTCTCGCAAAGAAAATAAGGCTACCGTCACGCTGGACCTCTTCGAGACCGTGACACAGACGCTCGAACTCGATGAACCGGAAGTCCAGGGCAACAAGGCAAAGGTATGGCGTGGACGGCTACGCGGTGACCAGAACAGCGATGTCACCTTGGCTGTGCGCGGCAAGAAAATGGCTGGGACGATCGTCTCGGGCGACCGACTCTACAAAATCGAGCCGACTGAGGACAACCGTCATCGCCTCGTTGAAATTGACGACGACGCCATGCGTCCGGATCACCATCCACTCGTGGTACCCGATGATGGAACTCCTGCAGATCCGCCGGATCCAGAACCGGAGCTCCAGCAGCCTGATGCCAGTGTGGCCGCCTCAACTGATAGCGTGACCACAGCGGCAGCGACGAGCACAAATACCATCGTTGATCTGCTCGTCGTCTACACCTCCATGGCGCGCGCGAAACAGGGTGGACAAGCTGCCATGAACGCGTTGATCGCGCTGGGCGTTGATCTGGCCAATCAAGCATACAGCAATAGCAGAATCGCAATGCGACTCCGGCTGGTCCGAGCTGCCGAAGTCGCCTATACGGAAACGGGCAACATCAGCACCGATCTCTCGCGTTTACAGCGGACAACCGATGGATTCATGGATTCCATTCATCAACTGCGCAATCAATATAAGGCCGATCTGGTCGCATTGATCGTGGACAATGGGGGCGCCTATTGCGGCATCGCCTATGTCATGGCGAACGGCCCGAGGGCCAGCTTCGCCAATTACGCTTTCAGCGTGACGGATCGTGACTGTGTGGCGAACAACACCCTCACGCACGAATTGGGTCATAACATGGGGAACGCACACGATCGCGCAAGCGGCGGTACCGGCGTCTATCCCTATTCGTACGGCTATCGAGACACCGTCGGGAAATTTCGGACGATCATGGCCTATCCCTGCCCCACGGGGTCCTGCCCACGCGTGAAGTATTTTTCAAACCCAAAGATCAAGATCAATGGTCGGCCGGCTGGGATCGATCATCGGATCAATCCCACGAACTCAGCAGACATTGCGCGGTCTATGAATGAGGTCCGCAATACCATTGCCGCCTGGCGTGCAGGCGGCACAACGTCTGCCACCACCTTTGCTGATCCCTTGAAAAGTTCTCGACCCAACTTGCGGGGAGATTCACTCGATGATGTTGACGAATCGGATGACGATTCAGACGGCGATGCTCTCGATAAGGCTCGCACGGATTCTCAGGGGAAATCGCATGGAACGATTCGCACACCTTTCCCTTGAGCCGCAACATACCAAGAGGAAACTACAACTGCGTCCTCCCGGTCACAATCGCGCTGAATCGCTGAATTTGATATGGTACAGTGACGAAATATGTAGCGCTTCATGGAGAGCCTCTGTGTCTCACCGATTTCGATATCTTCCTCTCATTGTTATGGTGCTCAGTGGCATGGTGTTAGGGGGCGGGCTGAGCCGGACTGCGAAGGCTGAGGAGCATTCTGAGCCGAAGCGCTTGTGGCAAACCGTTCTCACACCTCAGTCGAATCAATCACCGGTGCCAAGAAAACCTTGGATGATTCGCGATCGAGAGGTTGCACTTGATCTTCCGCTCCTTCAACTTCTCAAGGATGCGGGAGCCAGACCCCTTCCTAGGATTACCGTTGAGCTTTTCGACAAGGCCAACCCCGAACTGGAGGTCTCTTCCCCGGCTTCCCGCATCAATGACACGAGTGTCATCCGCGGGGTTTTCAAACCTCCGGTCGAAGGCGACTTCACATTTGTCATCACCGGCAATCTCCTAATCGGAACCATCCAGATCGGCGATCGTATCTACAAGACCGACCACATTGGTAACGGCAGACTGCGGTTGGTTGAGCTCGATCCCGATAAAATGCCGAGGGATTGATGCATTGCATCAAGCGATCGTTTCGGGAAACACGTGAGGGAGGATCAAAGAAGACGGTGCTTGGGGTAACTGCGGTCATCACATTGTCTAAAGGCTGAGCAATGAGCCTCTTTCGTGTGACGGGAACACTCAATGGTATCTTAAGCCCTCTGGACCTTGCTGTCGTTCGACGAAGTCACTTCAAAGAGATCTTTGAGGATCCCGTTGAGAAATATAAAGGCTGGTGCAGCAAAGGCCATGTATCAGCCAACGCCTTAGAATATCTCCGTCACGATAATCCTCGACTGTTGGAATACAGGAAGCGATATGAAGGGCATCCCGCAGCGTCTCATTCAATATGGAAGCCAGAATACCTTCAAACTGACTTGAGCATGGGTTCTTTCCGTGACGATAATGTGTATTTGTGGCAAAGCAGACGAACCGGGCACGATCTCTTGGTCGCCTATGCATTCACAACCTACTACGTGAAGGAGATCGACACCCTCGGCCTCCTCGACCGATTGGATGAGGACGGATCATTTGGGGTATTAACCTTCACCATGGACCACGGAAAAACTGTGAGCAGAGACCTGCTGGACTCCGTGCTCGAGATTAACTTCCTGGAACGCCATCTCCAGGTATCACGGAGGTCGTCGATGCGAATCCTTGATATTGGGGCAGGCTATGGCCGACTGGCACATCGGCTGGTGAAGGGCTTGCCAAATCTGGAACAGATTCTATGCACCGATGCTGTTCCGGAATCGAGTTTCCTCTGTGAATACTACCTTCACTACAGAGACGTGTCGGGTAAAGCGAAAACCATACCATTAGATGCGGTCCAAACCAGTTTTGAACATCATGACATCGATATCGTGACCAATATTCATAGTTTTCAGGAGTGCACCATGGAGTCGATCACCTGGTGGCTCAATGCGATTTCACGATGTCAGGCCAAATACTTCATGCTGGCCCATTATGACGATGAGTTGTTCTCGCGCGAACAGGATCATTCCCAACAAAACTTTCGCCCTCTCTTGGAAAAGCACGGGTTCCATCTGATTGCGAAAGAACCTGTCTATGCTCCAGGCACATTGGCAGGACTCTATGGTCTGTACCCAAAACGGTGGCACTACCTGTTTGAGTCTAATTCGCGAAAGGAGTTCTGACCGTTTCTAGCACCTTCCTGACTCAATATGCAGATGGCAAACTCTCTCTTCCCAACAATCGACAAAATGTATGGTTAAAGCCTGACCAGAAATATCTGTGGCTTAGCTCACTACTTGGCCCGGACAGCCCCACATCGTCCCATCTTGAAAGCGATCAACCCGAGCAAACCCAACCCCGTCAATACGAGGGCACTGGACTCCGGCACAGGTGTAGCCGGATGGGCAAAAGCCACATGAACCGACGGCCCTCCTTCGATTGTGAACGCCCTTTGCTGTACTAGGTTTGCATTAGCGAGGATGATCTCACCAAAACGGCCACTGGCAAGTATCTGACCTCCTGGATTGATATCTATGTCCATTAGGTTTGAAATCCCCGTGTTCACTGACCGACGTATCATCCCGGTACCGTCAACCTGAAAAATGTTCCCGTCCCACCCAGCTGCATAAATCAACCCGTTCTGGTCGACAGCAATTCCCCGAACGTCGGCTATAAAAAGATCGTCCGGGAATGGGATGGTTCGTACTGATGCCAGAGTGGTTGGGTCAAAGACCTCTATGGAACTAGCAGGCGTCCCTTCTCCAGGCAAGGCGTAGAGCAGGCCATTAAGACCGATCGTGAGATCCTGATAACCCTCTGAGGTAGCAAAGCGCGTCGCTGAGAAATCCGTCAGGCTAAATCGAACAATTCCCATGGCTTCGTCTGCCCCACCATCCCCAAACGTACGCATATCCGTGAGGAACGCAACGTTCCCAAACGTATCGAGTCCACCAAAACTGACGTTGTTCACTGTGCTCAAGCCTGAGAATGTGTGATGCTGAAAACTATTTGAACGAGGATCGAGTGACGTCAGATAAGGATCAAATGTTCCGTTGTATAGGTGAACTCCGTTATTTGAGTCGACCTTCACATCTCGTAATTCATGGAAACCATCACCGTCAACGTCAGGAACGCTGAATGTCTGCACCAATGTCCCGGACGAGGTGTACTCGGAAAGAAGACCGGTTTCCCAACTCGCGGCGAGAATGTTTCCAGGTGTCACGGGAGCTGCCTGAGCATCGTCTACGCACACCACAATGAGGATCAGTAGAATGGCAGTACGATAGCAAATAGTTTTAAACATATTCTTCCCCTTGTCTCTTCCCTCTTCCGAGGTTCTAAAATTGAGCATTAGTGAATTCCCATCAGAGTTGGTATGGACTCCTCATTCATATGGGGCTACACGCAATACCCAATCCCACTGCCGATGGGGAGTCAGGGACTCGAATGTATGGAATCCTCTGATGGACGTACCAAGTACGATCAACGGATTCAACGGCGAGGCCAGATGGCCGAGTACCATCCCCTCAAAGTTTAGCGTCACCGGTATAGCCTGGGCCAGCCCACTGAAAGACAGCCACAAGGCTACGCATGACAGGTTAATTGTAATCCAACACGACGCTCGTCTGCTTTTCATGCGCATGAGTCTCCCTGGCATCCCTTCAAAGCCTGGGCAGACGCTCTTTTGACCGAAGATTTGCTGTCAGGCGACGTCTCATCTCATAGCCAATTAATCCGAGCAGCCCGATCTCCATCAACATCAGCGAGCTCGGCTCCGGTACAGCCGTCAAGGAAGTAAGCCTGCCCTGAATCCCAGCAACAATTCCCCCTCCCGTAAAAGTGATGTTGAATGTGGGATTACCTGGCAGTGGAGGAGGCACAAGGGGAAGGGCCGCGCTCGTGAACATATTTCCAAAAATATTGAATTGAAAAGAAGTTGGTATCAGGCCGTTTATTGAAGGGCCAATAATAGCCTGCTCAAGCCCCGATGGGATGAGAAGCACTCGATAGGCATCAGCAAAATTATTATCCTCAATTCGGATCTCATTTGGCCTTGAATGGGTGGCCATTGAATAGGTTCGGCCGAGAAAACTGACTGAAAAGTTACTGAGGGCATAACTCCCGATGACATTTAACGGATCGCCTATGATGAACTGATCAGGCGTTGTGGATTCGAACGTATAGGATCCGCTGATAAGAGTGCCGGGAAGAACTGTAGTATTCAACGGAGAATTTGCATTAAAGACGGCTCCCGCAAATTGAACCGTCACTGGTATGGCTTGGGCCGATTCCCTTGCCCCAAACGACATGACCGAGATTATGACAAGCCCTACCGCTACCAGCCGCCGAATCCCCGTCCGCTTCATGTGCATGATCTCCTCCTTTGTCAGAGCCACGCCTTCCTCTTAACCGCCTTCCAAATCAAAAAAGTGTCAAAACATAATGCAATCCGAACGCCACCCATTAACCTGTTGAAATTTATCGAAGGATATGAGCGACCGAGATTCAAGTTGTAAAAAATATTTACACCATGAATCGCCTTGTCGGTGAAGTTCTACCATGTGGACAGACAAATATATTTGCAAACCTAAACAATTGCGCCTGCTTCGGATATCCGCCCTGGTCCCAAGTGCACGTGTAAAATATCTTTGTATCGATGCCACGGTCATTACACCTCTTTTCACCTCCTATGTCATGTCCACAGCGGTCTACCTAGGAGGGCGCCGCTAAGACATGGCGGTAGGGAACGGTTGATGATCGTCCAAGATAGTAACCAAGCCGTTAGGGGTTCGGAGAGACGCCGACCGAGTCGCTCGTTCGACTCCGTCGAGAGTCTTCTCCTGTCTTGACTGATCACATTCGTAGCCGTAGCACATCGCCATCCAAAGGCCACCTGTACGAGTTGCGAAAGAGTAGCTATTCATGAAGGATCCGGCTACAATGCGCACCGATATTCGAACCTATGACCACATCGACTGCTCAGACCAAGCCATCCCCTGAGACCCTGCTTCAACGGACGTTGAATGCCGCGCTGAACGACATCGGGTCCGATTCGGTCCTAGCGGCCATCTTCCATCAAGAGAACGGCCCCCTTATCGAGCATGCGTCGCGTGGCTTCGCCCCGAGGGACATTCAAGCGGTACTCCGCACCCTGTCAAACCACCGAGCCGCCGTCTTGGCGACGACCACGCAAGACCAAGAAAGCGGACGCACGGTTCGCTTACGGTTGATTACCCCGGGCGCGAAGTCGCTGCTCGCTGTTCCACTTCGCCACCTCAATCGTGTGTACGGTTGCCTGGTCATTGGACGAAAGGAAGGTGCGGCTTTTTCGAAGAAGGAGAAGTCGCAGCTGGAGCAGATGTGCGATGGCATGACCAAGGCCTTGGACCGCGAAGGGCTTTTTAATACGAATGTAGTATTGAGCCGTTCTTACGTCACGCAGGAACCGAGCGCGCAACAGCCGGCCGGTGCAGAACTCTATCCACCGGTCACAAAACATTCCTCACCAGAACTCCAGGGCAGAATTGAAACGGTCTTGACCGAGGCCTACCAATTGGTGGCCTATGATCGGGCCTGGGCCTGCTACTACGATCCACTTGCGGGAAATGTCGAGGTGTTGGGCCTTGTCGATGACCTGAAAGGGGAACAGAAAGAGGCGAAGAAGGAACTCAAGCCCGGGCAGCGGCTCACCCTGGATAGCTCGGCTGCGGGCTGGGCGGTGCGGCATCGAAAGCCGCGCGTGGATCACGACCTGGCTAGCACGCAAGGTCGTTTTGTCGACCACAAGCATCTCTTTAAAGACCGGTTTCAGTCCTCGCTTGTTATTCCCTTCTTTGTCAAAGGGCAGGTTGGTGGAACCATTACGCTGGGGGCGAAGGATGCAGACCGTTACCAAACCACCGACGCTCGCACCCTGGAACCTGTCATTCTCAAACTCGCGGAACTTTTACAAACACCCGCGCCTCAGACCACGAACCCTCTCCTGGCGACCGAAGCTGGACCTTCTAGCCTCCAACCCTCCGCCACTGGTCCTTCCGAACCCGTCATTCGTAAGCAGGAGCGCCAGGCCGCCATCAGCGAATTCAGCACATTTTTAGCGACGGAAATTCGGGAACCGCTTGCCTCTATTCGATCCCAACTGGAGGAAGTGACCAGCGAAGGCATTCTCGACTTTGATCCCCAGACGCGCGTTGAGAATGCCATGCGTGACCTAATCCGGATCGAGGCGATTCTCAATGAAATCCTCGATTTCGCCAAACCGCTCGAACTCCACCGGCATCTCTGTCGGATTCCTGAAGTACTCGAAAGTGCGCTGGTCGTCGTGGGAACCGATCTCGAAGCGACCCGTATTCAAGTCACCAAAGACTACGCCAATATCATTGCACCGGTGAGAGGCGATGAAGCCAAGCTCCAACAGACGTTCCTCAGCATTTTCCGGAATGCCTCCGAGGCGATGTCTCCCGGCGGCCATCTTCATATCCAAGTCACGCAGCATCGCGCCGGTCGAGGGATTGAAGTACAGATATTGATCAAGAACGACGGCGTGCCGATCCCAGCCGAACTCGTCGACAAAGTCTTCGAGCCATTTTTCACCACCAAGCGCTCAGGGATTGGACTGGGCCTCCCCAGCGTCAAGAAGATCGTCGAAGAGCACGGCGGAGCGATCGCAATCAGCAGTGCCGCAGGGGAAGGCACAAGCGTCACGATTCGCCTTCCCGGGGTCAGCCGTGGACCAGCATTTCGACATCGCGGACGAGGCCGACGTCCCCCTCGCCGACCGACCTGACAAACCAATTTTCATCATCGTGCCTTAATCATGCTTTATTGTATGGTTCACAGCGGCTCGACGACGCCACCACGGCAAGGTCCGTCAGGCTTCGACCTGTTTGACAGAAATGCCGTCCATCGCTATGATTCTGCCCGCGTACATAAGGCTCACATTCGACAACTCAAGAACGCATGATGGTCATCTATCTTTCTTTTTCAAATGGAGAACAGGTATGAAACCTCTTACTGGTGTGTTTGCGACCGTGTCCTCAATCCTGCTTGCGTGTTCCGTCGCGTCGGCAAACCCGGCGCTGCTCCCCAAGCATGAGGGCTATCCGATGCAGAACTCGGGCAGTCCGGTCACCGGCCAGCCGACGGCAAACGATCCCGGCCAGGCGAATGCTGGGGGAGCCAACTCTCTGTTGAAAGCGGCTGGCTTCGACGATCACCACAGCAAGCAAGAGCTCGTGAAGACGGACAATGCGCGGATCACGCAGACGCAGGGTGCCGGCAGGCTTCCAAACGTCCAGGGGCCGGACATCAAGATTGCCCCTCCGGTGACCTCTGCAACCAAGATTACCGGCGATCGTAAGATCGACTGATTGCTCAGTGATCCACCGGGGAAGCCTTGTAGAACACAAGGCTTCCCCAGTTTGTGCTTTCAGAATCCGCTCCACCAGCCGGACGGCTCACCTGCTTAGACCCGGTGCATCAATCGGAACCGCCAAGGTTTTTTGGCCCAGGCCCCGGCGTAGTCGACGCCGATTCGCGGAAATGTCCCGACCTGCTTGCTGGGAACCCTGGAACCTCGATCTTCAAACCAGAGCGATTGGCCTTGTGTCAGATCGAGTCGATGCAATGACCGGTCGATCTCCAGCTCCCGGCACAGCTTCCCAGGCCCATCGATCAACCTCCCCTCGACTTCAATCGCTCGAATCAGCACGGCAGCTGGAAGTTCCGCCCGCTCCGTCACCACGTTCAACATGTCGTACATGCCGTAGATCAGGTAGACATAGGCTATTCCTGGAGGACCGAACAACACCTCGGTTCGCGTAGTCCTCCCTTTTGAGGCATGACAGGCTTTGTCTTCAGTACCGATATACGCTTCCACCTCGATGATTTTTCCAAGAAGGAGCCCCTTCCCGTTCTCACGCACCACATACTTGCCGATAAGGGAGCGCGCAACCGTCAGCGTGGGACGATCAAAAAAAGTACGAGTGAGGATCTTTGGCATCGCAATGCTTACTTCGTGGATGATGGATCGTGAGCCATTTTAAACATTGACCATGCCCCATTCAAAAGTACCAGGCCAGTCCCCCCATCACCGTCCTCGGATTGCCTGGTACAAAGTGAATGTCCGCCACGCCAGTCGGTTCGGTCCGCAGACGTGACTCAAACGCAAAGATCGCCTGTTCCCATTTGGTATTGAACAGGTTCTGCACGAAGAGAAAGGCCTCGAGGCGTCCATGAGGCAATTTGACGGGTATGCGATAGCGTTCTGAAAGATCGAAGGTAATCCACGAAGGCGACTTGATGCTCCGATCTTCAATCAGCGGTCGAACCCCGAGATACGTCGCCTGCAGTTGCGATGTGAGCCCGGGCGGCCACTGAAGAATGGCCGCTCCATAGGCGGTATATTCAGGCGCCAACGGGATGGCATCGCCGTTGCGAAATTCCGCATGGGTCCAGGTGAAACTCCCGTTCACATAGAGCGGTCCCCAGACTTGGCCCCGGACGGCGACTTCCACCCCCTGGCGTCGGGTGGCTCCACGAATTTCCGTCGTCCCTTCGTCACCGACCAGAACCAATTCCGACTTAAGATCCAATCGCCATGCCGTGGCGATCAGCTCGAGACCCTGCGGACCCCAGGGCCTGAATCGGATCCCGACTTCATAGCTTCTCGCTCTTGCAAGAGGAGACGCCCCGGTTGCTATGGCTGAGCGGGCATCATTGCTGTGAAACCCTTCTCCGTAGTTGACGAAGAATTCAGTACGTGCCCAGGGCCCGAGAATCATACTCATCTTCGGGAGAATAATGCCGGAACCCTTTCGACCGTCCGGCTGTTCGGCACAAGTGGCGCATCGGTTGCCTACGTCGAATGTGAAAAACTCTCCCCTGACACCTCCCGAAAACCGAACCCATGGTAGAGGCTGAACCTCTGCCTTGATGAAGGGCGAATAGGATACCGTTCGGGCATCGCTGTCGATGGTGGTGCCGGTCGGCGTGCGTAGGGTCTGCGTTCCCAATTTGGCATGAACATCGTCGACTCTCGTCTGAAACCCCACGGTCCCCACGGTCGGCATGCCCAGCAGTTCGATCCGTTGCTTGAAACCAAAATCGCCACCATAGATGGCCCGACGATCGAATTGTGCGAAGCCGTCGCCGTTTACGGGATCATTGAGGAAGAATGTAAAATCCGTGAACAGGTCCAGCCGATAGTATTGGCCATAGGCATTCGCAAAAAACTGACCACCTGTGGTGGTGTCGTAGTGATAGTTCACGTTCCCTGTCGTTCGGAGTGTATTGCCTCCTTCATACGGATTGATGGTACCAAACCGGTCCAGAAGCCCCGTACTCACGGCACGGAAAGGAATCTCACCGGAACCATCCCATTTGGAATGAAGGAAGGTGGCCTTGACACTCAACTCGTCTCTTCCGGTCAGATTCGTCGTGACCTTGCCCAATAGATTGGTCCGATAATATTGATTGTCGTTGAGATACGGGCCGTTCGTATAGAACCCTTCGGCGGCAAACAAGGTGCGGACGCGGTCTTTCGTCGGCGAGAGCATCAGCAGATACCGCTGGGCGCTATACTCTCCACCCGCTCCTTGAACGAGTCCTTCTTTCACCATATCGCGCGTCCGAAAATTCACCGCCCCTGCTGTGGCGAAATCCCCGTACTCCGGTAGGTAAGAGCCCTTGTGGACATCAACCCCAATGATAGTCTCTGGAATAATGACGTTGAGATCCGTATAGCCTTGCCCATGCGCATGGGTACGAAGATTGATCGGCATGCCATCAAGAAAAAATCCCACGTCTGTGCCGTGGTCCGCGTCGAAGCCCCGGAGAAAATACTGATCAGCTTTGCCGGCGCCCCCGGAGTGTTCCACCGCCACGAAGCCGGGAATCAAGCGAAGCACCTGGGCCGGGCGGCCCTGAGGCTGCAGAACGATTTCTTTGTCAGGGATGAACTGTTGTGACGAGGCTGCCACTGGCCGTTCAGCCACCACAGACACTTCTGGGACCTCGATCTCCAGTTCATCGGGATCGTGCCCGAAGGCGTCATCGCTCCAACAGAGAGCTAATATCAGAGATACCAGATAGGGTACGAATGGCATCTGGGGCACTCCACACAAATCCTATTTAGCGCAGTGCTTTTCCTGTCGTCGTCATCGTCAACTTGCCGTGTTTCACACCTTTTACAGATACCAACGCATCCGCCACCTTTTTGAGGTCCCCCCCCTTGCCTTTGACCACCAGGACTTCAAGACAGTGGTGATGATCGAGATGCACGTGCATGCCGGACAGAATGTGCCCAGCGTGTGCATGTTGGATGTCGGTCAACTTTCCAGTTAAATCCCGCACATGGTGGTCGTAGACAAACGTGATCGTCCCGACCGTTTCCTTGTTTTCATCCCACTCCTCGCCCACGAGCTTGTCTCGGATCAGATCACGGAGTGCCTCCGAACGGTTCGTATACCGCCGTCCTCGAATGTGACGGTCGAACTCCCCTAACAGCTTTCGATCCAACGACACTCCGAAACGGACCAGTTCATCCATAAGACCTCCACTAGGTGGTAGCACGAATAGTAGTTTCGTAACACGATTGAGCGGAACTGGCAATCTCAAACTCAGAGGCTGCTTACCTTACGACACGTCCACTGTGTTTGGATTCATGACAGGGAGGGAATCAGTAACAGACGGCACACTACCTCAACATCTCGTTCTGAGGAGAGGAAATCACGAGCAGGAGACATCCGTCGTCCGTCGACGTATCGTGGTGTACAGTGCCAGCTTCCGCGCGGTGATAGTCCCCGACCGTCATCGCACGACCGGCAATACTGCAACCACCTTCCAGAACAAAGAGCTCTTCCACTGTGCTGTGACGATGCGGCGCATAGCTGGTGCCCGGAGCAAAACGAAGCAGCGTCGTGACTCTTCGGGAAACCGGATCGAACGAGAGCACTTTGGCCGTCACTCCCGGTGCGATTCCACGCCAGATTCCCTCCGACGCCCTAATATAGGTGAGCCCCTTGGTCGGCCGTTGAAACATCAGTTTGGCCTTCCAGTACCGGACTGGCTCAGAGGTCATAGACCGAATCAAAAGAGTCCGGAGGAAATTTGAAAGGGCAGTCCGGCAAGAAGCTAACCAGGTAGCAAGAGAGTCGACATCATGCCTGGGCCTTGCCTCACTTTCATTTGCGGCCCCCTCGCCTTGCCGGACCGACGTATGGCCTGTAACGGAGGCTTGGTGTTCCAGATGAAGTTGGACATCGCTCGGCTCTTCAATGCGGGACAGAAGTCGCTCCCGTAATGAATCCCGAGGCTTTACGGGGACGGTGTTGAGTGCCAGCACGTCGGCAGTTCGCTCAAACTGTTTGGCCTCGCGAGCTTCTTCTACCGCAATCCGGTCTAGAAGCCGTTCACGAAGGGTCGCCTGAGGTCGTACCGGAGCCAGCGCACCAGTCAGTGCTCCGAGCGTTGCTTGATAGGCTTGCGTTGTTTCTCGCAGAAGATCTGATTCTCCTTTGAGCCTCACCGTAAAGACCTGCTCATCCTCTGGATCCAAGACCCCGAGGGCATGGAGTATCGCCTGCTCTTCTAATTCTTCCGGTAACTTAGTCTCACTCATGGCATCAGACCTGCTTCGTAGGGTGCAAGGGCCTCGCGCAGTTTGATCATCCCCAATCTCATTCTCGTCTTCACCGTCCCCAGAGGTAGTTGTAGTTTGTCAGCGATCTCGCTTTGACTCAACCCATAGAAATACGCGAGGGCGATGGCTTGCCGCTGGTCTTCAGCAAGCTTGGCCAAAGCATGTCGCACATACCGTCGACGCTCTTGCCCTTCCACATCCTGCTCCGGCGTCTCGTCGTCGCTGGCAAACACATGAGCGGCATCCAACGATTCGATCCGTCCATGTTCGGCGGCCCCCGCGCGAAACCGATCGATCGCCCTCGTTCGAGCCAACATCATCAACCACGCACCAGGGGTCCCTCTGGTCCGGTCATAGGTATGCGCCTGACGCCACACCTGAGTGTAGACGTCCAATGTGACTTCTTCAGCTGCTTCGCGATTCGTGAGAATTTTGACGACAAGACCGAAGACCTGGGCGCTCGTCCGATCGTACAGCGTCGCAAGCGCAGCCTGATCACCCTGCGCTGTGAGAGCGATCAGTTGAGTCCATTCTTGGTCTTGAGCCAGCTTGGTCAGGTGCACAGTCATGACCGGCATACGATCTCCCCCATAAAGCTGTACGAGCCAATGGGGAAGATTAGATTCCTGATTGCGGGTCTTTTTTGATCTCTCGATCGAAATCGGACTATAGCACCGCAAAAATCGACCAGCAAGCAGACCTGCCACCAAGAAGAGATCCAAACGGCAATCTGTCTCGTAATGGAAAGCAGACCGCCGGCAGGTGCTGATGCCAAATGCACCGTCACAACAGCAGCAGTTCACCGTGGAGAGGAGAGCAGAGCCATGAAACCATCCAAGTTTGAGTCTGTAGGAGTCGTCTGCGCCGTCGGACTCTTGTCCGGCTGCAATGGCAGTGACAACGTGCCACTCATCACCCAAGCGGACCAACAGCCGCCGTGGAGGAGCAGCGTGTTCCGGAATCGGATGCACTCACGTCAGAGGAGGCAGCATTGGTCAGTCAGGCTGAATCCGAACCCGTTCCGGCTCCACTACCCGACCTCTAATCCAACTCGCCGATAAGGCTGACGTACATAGGAGGAGGACACCATGTTTTCTCGAATTCGACCACTCGTTCTGGCAATGCTGGCGGTGTTCACGATAACACCAGCCTTGGCTGCCAGCCACCGCGAAGCCCCGCTGATCGCGAACGATCCGACGGCGGATATCACCGACTTTTACTTTTTCCGTAGCTGGCAGGACTCCGTCAAAGCCATTCTGATCATGAATGTGATCCCGAGTCAGGAGGCGGGATCGGGGCCTAATTATTTCAATTTCGCGGACGGCGTGCTGTATGAAATTCATGTCGACAACAATAAGAACAACATCGCGGCAAACATCGTCTACCAGATCCGCTCCACAACCGAGATTCGCCAACCGAGAAGCGCTTTTCCTCTCTCCTATGTCGCGTTACCGCCAATTACGGCGTTGGACGGGAATGGAACGGAAGGGTGGCTATTGCGGCAAAGCTATACGGTGACGGAATAACGATTTGGCCGACCAAGCCGTGATCTCGGTACCGGACCGATGTTCGCGGTGCCCTCGAACGTCGGTCCCCGCACGATGCCGACGATGCCAACGACGCAATCATCGTCGGAGCGTCTGGCGCCGATACCTTCAGCGGATTCAACGTGAACACCATCGGGCTGGAAATTCCTATCCGCGAGCTCATCGGTCCAAACGGCAATAAATTGCTCGGTGCCTATTCGGATTTCCTGCTAGATCAGCGCCGTTATCAGGCTGTCATTTCCCTACTTCAATCTGAAACGAGGGCCGATGGATTGCTCCTGCGTCTGGCGATTGAGGAACAGGCGTTACAGCTGCCCGCGTTCAAAAACCATACAGCCGAACTGACAGCCCGCTTTGCCGCCAGCCGCGAGTGCGGAACAAACCTCCATGTCAGGGAGGAGGCACGATTCACATTGGCCTTGCTTCACGATGCGAAACTCGCCCTGCCGTTAGCTCAGACTAATTGAGCTGTGCAGCGGGGAACCGAGCAGCCGCTCAGCCGGTGCTTGATTGGATAAAGGCGAACCCTGTGGAAGACTTTCAGTTGCGGCAACTTGCAACGCAGTTTCAGGAGGCACGATTCTGATGCGCACTCTGCTCATCATCACCTGGCTGCTGCTCAGCTTTCCTGCTTGGGCCCACAAACCCAGCGATAGCTATCTCTCGCTCTCGATTCAGCGTGATCACATTGAGGGACGATGGGACATCGCCTTACGCGACCTTAACGATGCCGTTGGATTAAATAGTGATGGAAACGGGCAACTCACCTGGGGGGAAGTCCGAAGCAAACACAACGAGATCACCGCGCACGCACTGTCTCGTCTTACCTTGTCTGCTGCTACGCAGGTCTGTACGAGTCAGGTGCTGGAGAAACTCATCGATCATCACACGGATAGAACCTATTCAGTCTTACGTTTCCGGTCCGATTGCGGCGGACCGATCGAACAGCTCGCGGTGGACTACCGACTCCTGTTCGATATCGACGCACAACATAAGGGGCTCCTGCGTATAACTCAAGCGGGACACACCAGCACCGCTATTTTCAGTCAAGAATCCACGGCCCAGGAATTCTCCATGGCCGAGTTGTCACGCTGGACCGAGAGCATGCACTTTGTCCACGAAGGGATCTGGCACATCTGGCTTGGCTTCGACCATGTCCTAATTCCTACTGGCTCTCTCGCTTCCCGCAGTTTTGATCCGAGTGGAGGAGCACTGGCAAGCAGCTGGTACGTTTCCATCGGTGTGCTGGAATGTCGTCAGCATCATCACGGCCTTTACCTTGGCCCACTCCCTGACGTTGAGTTTGGCTGCACTGGATATCATCCGGCTCCCGTCCCGCTTGGTAGAATCGGTGATTGCCGCCTCAATCGTGTTCGCAGGGATCGGTAATTTATACCCACTGATGATGAGCCGACGTTGGATGGTGACATTCGGATTCGGCCTCATTCATGGATTCGGGTTCGCGTCCGTTCTTACCGATCTCGGCCTACCTCATGACACATTGCTTCTAAGCCTGGTCAGCTTCAATGTGGGTGTGGAGCTCGGCCAACTCGCCATTGTCTCAGCATTCCTGCCCCTGGCCTATCTCATCCGCCGCTCCGGGTCCTATCCGAGATTGGTCCTCACCGGCGGATCGCTGGCGGTAGTCGCTATAGCACTCGTCTGATTCACTGAGCGGGCCTTCAACTGGCTCCGACGCTGCTCTTCCATGGGCACATCAATCCGTATGGTCAGTTCACGCTCGATCTGGCACGACCGTCATTTTTGAGGGCAGCCTGAGCCATCCTGTCACCATGACGCCACGTCTTCCCATGAGAGCAATATCAAGCCGCCATGCTGTTCGCTGAAGTGGAGGGCTATGGCGTGCCATCGCAGCGTCCCTTCCGTTACCCCAGGTACCCGAGCCTATTCGGGAATCTAAACCGATATCTCCGCTAGTACGACTCAGTTGCCCCGGTTTGTTCTCCGCTCCGGATTCAGCGGAATATGCAATTTATCCTGATAGCGCCAATCCGTTTTCGCCATTCACTCGTATACCAGTTAAGAGTGCCCACTCAATGGGAGCAGGGCCATGCTTGAGAGGAGGAAGACGATGAAACAGACCCCACCATGCCAATCGCAATCTCGAACGCTTCGTTATAGCGGTGATCAATTGGTGCTGGTCGAAAAAGACCCGCTCGGGTTTGGTCCCGATGCCACTGCGTGCTTCGACTTCGATGGTGATGGCGAATTCGAGCAGGAGGTACGCACCGATTCAGAAGGCCGCTACTCGTTTGCTCTCCACGTGCAACATCTATCCGCTGATGGTCGGTTCTCCATGTTCACGCGCGCGGCCCACGGCAAGAAGAAAAGCCCGGTTGTCACCGTGCACGCCATCCAGGAGAAGCCTTGCAGCCCGGCCTGTGAAGTCCCGGTCAACCGCGTGCCGATCGAACCGGTGCCAGGCGAGAATAAACCGCCCGAAACAGGCATCTGCACCTCCTCCTGTACGACGTGCGCAACAGATGACACGCTACCGGGCGACTCGTTGGATGCCTACACGAACAGCACGACACCCACGATGCACGGAGTCGAACTGGCAACGGGCAAGCTACGGCAATCCTGGTCGATGACGTCTTTCGCCACCCGTCAGCTTGGCTTTAACTTTACCCTCCACCACAGCTCGCTGGTGGACTACGATGGGCCTTGGGGACAGGGATTTTCGCACAGCTTCAACATGATGATCGTGCAGGATGCCCCCCTGACGGGGCAGATCGTCACCACCGACCTACGCTGTTATCCCATCTACTCAGACGACGGCTGTGAGTGGCGATTGCCACGAAGTTTCTTCTCGAGTCTGCGACTCGACAGGGCTCGCTGCCGCTGGACGATGACACACTTCTCGGGGCTCGAAGTCGAATTCTTTCAAGGGGCGTTGAATAAGCCCGGTTATCCGCTCTCGATTTGCGATCCAAACGGGAACAGAGCCTACCTTGAATACGACAACTCCGGTCTCTTGCAGAGCATTGCCACCGACCTGAATCAGACGCAACGCTTCACCTACGACGACAGCTATCGACTCCGCACCTTCACCGACCACATCGGGCGTGGCTGGCAATTCGGCTACGACGGGCATCATCGTCTCACCCGCATCCTCACTCCCGCCACCGAGTACGTTGATATCGCGGCTTGCCAGGAGATCACGGATCGCGACCTACCCAGTGTGCTCGTCAAGCAGCCGCGCACAACGTTGCTGGGCTACGCCGACCAGCGATTCCCCAGCCATATCACCTCAATCACGGACCAGCGCGGCGCCACGCCCGAATCGCGTCTATACGATTCTTTGGGGCGAGTCCAGACGACCTTCATCAACAGAACGCCTGTCCAATATCAATACGACGTGGATTTTGCGTTGGAGAAGCTTGAAGCGACCAACCTCGTCACTCGCGTCACCGATCGTGAAGGCAACGTCAACGACTATGAAATTCACGGAACGGCTGGGAGTGCATTCAACAGGAGGGGACGGTTCGGACTACGCCGGCAGATCACATGGACCGAGCGCGGCAAGGGCAATGTTCCACTGCGCGAGGCTGAGCCTCAATACTGGGAGCAGCGTTGGCTGCACGACTGCAATTGTCTTGCGCCCATCGTGGTGACGCAGCCGTTCAGCAGCGAAGACGCCAAAAACCTGACCTTTGACGGCAACGGCATCCCGGTCAACTGGCCGCGTACTCTCTATACCTACAACGACCTGCGTCAGATTCTCGTCGATCTCTATACCGACGGTAATGAATCGATCCGCACCCAGTCCGCGTATCAAGAGCAAGCCTTCGGCAACCAGAGCCAATACTCTCGCAAGACCCGTTGGACAGAGGCCCGCGACTTCGATAATAATCCGATCTACGCCGGGCTGAATTTCAGCCACATCTATCAGTACGATGCTCGCGGGAACCGCGCTCGCCACGATGCCCCGACCGTGACTCGCGGCGTCGACAGGCCCCAAGTCATCGCGGAGAGCTGGCTCTACAACCAATTTGGCCAAGCGCTTCAACACATCGATGCCAACGGGAATATCACCACCAACACCTACTACGACGGACCCAGCACCGGCGGCGAGATAAATACCAAGGGCACATTCGGCGGCTATCTGCAATCCACCACCCGAGGTGCCGAGGGCTCCAAGGATGCCGCAACCAATCTGACGACCACCTATCGAGTTAACCCGCTGGGCATGACGACGCAGGAAATCGATCCCAATGGGTTTGTCTATGACACGGAATACAACGACCTAGAGGAACGAACTCGGTGGATCGAGCCGTCAGTGACCCTGCGCAACGGCACGCAGGTTCGCTATGAAACGCGCTGTGTGTACGACGGCGCCGGCAACCAGGTCTTGGACTGCCGCAGCAATAGCGATGTGGACGGCAGCCTACCGGCGAATGCCTGGATCGACCGGTCGATGAGCTACGACGACGTCAACAACCTGCTCTCCCAGCGGGTCGAGGTAGACGCGAACGACGCCAACGACCTGATCACCCGCTACGCCTACGACGACAACGATGACCAGGTTGTCACCCGCAAACCAGAGGGCAATCGGGAATTTCGTCTCTACGACGAACGGCGCCTGCTGCTCAAGACGTTCTACGGGGTAGCAACGGGATCGCGCATTCTCGAAGGCTATCCAGACGATAAGCGCGCTGTCGATCTCGGCTCCACGGTCTTCGTCGGCATGACACTCACCACCTATGATGCGCGTCGCAACGCCACCCGCCTCCGCGATGGGCGTGGTAATTTCACAGACAGGTTCTATGACTTCTACAACCGGCAGACGGCCGAATCCGATCCAAACGGCAACGGCTGGGTGCGAGCCTATGATGACGCCTCGAACGTACTGACGACCGAGCGTGGCGCAGTATCGAAAGACATGGGCCAGGTCACCCAAGTGCTCGAACGCAGCTACGATCGGTTCGACGAAATCGGCCGTAGTTACCAGCACGTGCTCGATATCGATCTTGGGAGTGACGAGCGCACCGCTGTCAATCCGGACGATGGGCAAAACTCCAGTTATCGTACCAGCTTCGATCCCGGTTCGCGAACGGCCCAGAGCGCCGACGCCAACGGCAATACCACCGTTTACAACTACGACGCTGCCGACCGGATACTGACGGTGACCGACGCGCTAGGCAACGTACGAACTCATGTCTATGATGCCAACTCCAACATTGTCCAGGTGACAGAGACTGAGGTGCCAGGTCCCGGCGCAAGCGGTGTGCCGGAAACCTATGTCACCACCTTCGCCTTCGACGAGCTCAATCGTCGGATTGAACAACATATTCGCGGTCTCAATGGTAACAGCATCGACCATGCCTGGTTCTTTGCCTATGATTCGCGGAACAACCAGCGCGTTATGCAAGACGCCGAGGGCAACGTGACGCTCACCACATTCGACGACGCCGATCGCACGATCTTGCAGCAGCGCTTCGCCGGCGATCCGCTCACGAGTACCGCTCAGGAGCTACTGCACTACGAGTGGGCCTACGACCGCAACAGCCGCATGTCCGAGGAACGCGCCCTCTCCACTGTGACAGACCCGGCCAGTGTCCAAATCACCCGTCATGCCTATGACGACCTCGACCGGCAGGTGCGGACGGTCTACCCGGATTCGGACGATCCCATCGACGGTAGCGGCAATGGCCCGGACCGCCTCTTCGACCGAGTCGAGCTCCGGTACGATCCGAACTCCAACCTCGTCCGTGTCATCGAACAACGGGAGGTGGTCTTCGACAACAGTTTCGACCCTGGCAACCGGCTGACCAAGCAAGCCATTACTCGGCCGACGAGTGTACCCGGTGTGATAGGCCAGGTCTATGCGTACGATGCGCTCAACCGCGTCATCACCGCCGACAACGACTACGCCCGTGTCGCACACAGCTATGATCCCTTCTCACGGCTCACGGCCGAGGCGCAGTCGATCCGCCTTGATAGTTCCGGCTTTGCGAACGGATGGGAGAACCCTATTCGGGTGGCGCACGTCTATGACAAGGAGTCGAACGATACGATGTGTCAGGTGTTGGACGGCACCCAGACGGACCTCACCGTATCGACCACCTTCGACGCACTCAACCGCGAAGCCCGCCGCAGAGCACAGTATTTCGACAGGCCGATGCACGACATTGCCACCTATGCCTATCTGGGTCCGTGGCGGATGCAGACCAAGACACTCGGCAACGGTGCCCTGCTCACCCGCATGTATGACGCGAAGCGCCGCACTCAGTCGCACCGGTGGACGAGCCAAAATAATCTGCTGGTCGGATTTGAATACGACTATGATCGAATGGACAACGTCCTGTTCGAACGCTTCGCCCACGACAACGGCCTGTACGACCATTTCCAATATAACGACCGCTACGAAGTGGTCAGCGTGGATTACCGTGCTCCCACAGCCACGCCGCCGGCCAACCCGCGCACGCGCTTCTTCTATGACGATGTGTTCAATCGAACGCAGGCTAGCTTCGGCGATCCGTTCGAGACCACGTCCAATACTCTCGATAGCTACAGAGCCAACCGGGCTAACGAGTACACCCAGATCAAGCGCAACGGCCGGACAGTCAGGCAGATCCATGACCGCGCGGGTAATCTAACCCAGCTTCTGGTGCGGACGGTACTGAACCGGCAGCGGCGGACGGACAGCCTGGCGACTGCCCGCTGGGATGCCTACAACTTGCTCTTCGACATCGACACGGGCGTGACACCAAAACAAGACTACCGCTACGACGCACTACGCCGTCGCATCGCCACGATGGAGTTGGACGGTGATGCCATCCAGCCTGGCTCTCGACGCTACATCTATGACGGGTGGGAGGTGGTCGAAGAACGTCTGTTCGACGACGGGACGACGCTCGCCGCCGCTCCCTCGACACTGGAGCGTATCTACGTCACAGGCCGGGAGATCGACGAGCCGCTGCTGACAGCCATCGACGGCAACGGCGATCGCCAACTGGGCGGCAACGTTCCAAAGAACCTACCGAACACAAACGGCGACCAGGAATACTATTTCCTGAACAACCGCCTCGGTAACATCATGGCCCTGCTCGACGCCGATCGGGCGGATCGAGTGTTGGAGTACTACCGCTACAGCGTTTACGGCGAGACGACGGTCCTGCCTGCGGTTGACGACAACGGCGACAGCCTGGAAGACACTCTGCTCGACCTCTCAGACAACAGCGCACCTGGCTTAGAAACAGGTTTGTCCGGTCACAGCAACATCTACCTCTTCACCGCTCGCCGCTTCGACCAGGCAACGGGGCTCTACTATTTCCGAAATCGTTATTTCGAGGCTTCCACGGGCAGATTCATCTCGCGAGATCCAGTCGGACTCACAACTGGTATGAATATCTACGCTGCTGACTTTGTAAACCATGGCACCGATCCTCTGGGGCTGTATCGCTGGTCGTGTAAAGACGAGTGCTCGACGGTGAACCAAGCTGAGAACACAAGGCACATCACGGCGATTTCCTTGGGTCCTCCTCATGACCAAGCAGCCCCCGGCGGCATTCTCGCTGGCATTCAGGCACTTGCCTGGTCAGAGACCGCCTCGGCCTTTTCTAACGCCGCATCTTCGAGTTCGGCCGTTGCTGCTGGAACAGCCGTAGAGAAGGCCACTGAATCCGTCGCAGCGGTTTTTGACCAAACGCGCAACAATACCAGTGGCGCCTGGAAGGCGCTACTCGCCTCACACAACATGAGGATGGACCAGCAGCTGAGCATCTGGATGAAAGTCGAAGGGAAATGTTGCTTGGAGCAATGCTGCGGTTTTTTCAAGAAGTCACTACAGTTGGAACAACATACATACTGGCACCAGTGCAAGGATCCTGCACATGGATCCGGGAAAACTCTTGTTTTTGACTCCCCGTTTTCCGGTAGTTTCAGCAAGACGCAATCCCAGATGACAACGGCGCAGGATGCGATCCTCGCGGCACTGCCCAACTGCTTCGAAGAGGCCGTCCAGGCCTTTGACTGTACCAAGACCACGAACAATCCCAAATTAAACGGCAAATGAGCACCCACATCTCCAGCGATCATGGGCGAGCCACCTATTCACTCTGTGGATAATGCGACTCGCCCATAATCGTCCGTGTACCTACCCACCTCAAACGGTGAAGCAAGCGAAGATACCACACCACTTTCATTGGGGTGTGGACACACCAATGAAGAGAGGCTTCACCTGATAAGCCGCCGGTACGCAGATTTAATAATGCTTATTTATTGTACGCGAGGTCAAAATACAATGGAGAAGACAAGGCGAGAAGAGCGAAGGGTCTTATGGAGCAAGAAAACTAGGACAGGTGGTGCTTTATCCGGAGAGCATCACAAACCCGGGGGTCACCCATGGTCACGTGTGGCCCCCATCGACCGGTCGGCGTGGATCGTCAACGACTTATGCGCAGGTGATACGGTGTCGATGCCGTATCACCTCCCATGCCACCCAGCCGAACCGAACATGGGGGCACCTCAAGATTCGGACTATCACGTACGATAACGATTTTACCGGTACGTGCATTCCACAACTTACATTGAGTATGGTGAGCGATCTCACAGTTCACGAAGATGACTGCGACAAGATGAGTGAAAACAACGCCGATCAAGCCGTCGGGTTGAGTATGGCTACAACCGTGTCCAAGAAATCAGGAGCGGTACAGAATGATGCCCCATATTTTCAATGGACAGCGCTCAAGTCGTCCTGTCGTTCCAGCTTGCTTCTCGCTCAGCAACGAATGAATGCACCTTACTTTTTCTGCAGCACCGGATAGCCGAAAGTATAGACCCACTTATCCTCTTCGACAGCATTGGTAGGAGCCGCTGATCGTGCCGGCAAATGACACGGCACGCATTCGACTTGGAAATTTTTCGACACAGTGTGCACAGGATCATCGGCGTTAAAGAGCGACCACCCCCAGCCTTTTCCCCAGAGCTTGGAGTCTTTGTAGCGCCCCTTGGTGTCGCGCACAAGCACGAACCAGCCCTTGGTGGTCGTTGCATGTCCCACTGCCGGACCGGTGGTCATTGCCATGCTCTTGGCATTGAGCAACTCCTTCACCAGGACAGCCCCATCAGGAAATTGCCCCGTCTTCTGGTAATGGGCAATCGTCTCCGGTTGCGTGTGCACAACATGATACTCGTGCAAACCTGGCCCATCCGTTTCCAACGCCTTGTCTGTCTTGGCATGCGCCCAAGTCCCCAATGTAGGCCAGAGCCGATAACCTTCAGGTACGCGAATCTCGCCTGTGGCCCCATCCACGACAATTGGGAGGAACGGTTTCTCCTCTTCACCGTACGAGACCTTCATGACCTGCAGGGTCACAAGCGCGACCACTACAACACACAGCCATACCTTTGTCATAATCTCCCTCCTAATACATTGAAGTCTTCCGCCCTGAGGAAAGTGTCTCTTCCTCCCATATGGACGCTCACAGGTCTAATCAGGCACGTCATACGTCATCCGCATGAGCCTTGTCTGTCATCTAGATGACCATCTCGATTGTTGGCATACATCGGGGTTCTCTCAGTCCATGCCGGTCGTACCGGACGGATCGCCGTGGAATAAGGTCGCTCGCCTGTGTACCAGTGGTTTCGGTCTCAAACGTGGAGAGATTACGAAGACTTCTCTCTGGAGTGGACGATTTCAGCGAGGGCGGCTGGGCTACGGACACAAAGATAGGTACGCGTGTACCAGAGAAAGCCTTCGGCACGGAGCTCGTTCAAAATGGCCGTCACAACCTGACGTGCTGCACCCACAAGCTCAGCCAACTCCTCGTGAGTCATGCGGATATCCATGAGAAACCCCTCGTGATGCGGACAGGGTGATCGCCCGAACTCAACCAAGTCCAGGAGAATCATCGCCACTCGCCGACGGAGTGGGGCGGCAAACTGCCACTGAAGGCGTCGGTCAAGAATACCAAGTTGCTTGCTATAGATTTCCAACAGCGTTTCACAGAGAACGTCATCGTGATGAACCGCAGCTTCCAGAGTCCGTCGTGGAAACTCCAGAATGGACGTCGGCCCACTGGTGAGGGCGGATTCTTCCTTTATGCTCATCGCTGGGGTGAACGGCAAATCACCGAAAATGGCTCCTTTTCCTAATAGCATCCTCGTGAATTGCTCTCCAGCTTCACCCAGAGCGAGAAGTCGTACGTACCCGTCTTGAACAACATACGTCTTGCCAGGCCGAAAGGAAGCATACACCAACCTCCGATGGGGTAGACTTCGAACGGACAGCGGCTGCAGCTTCCTTAAAGAGGCCAAGAACCTGGATTGCAGATCGTCGGAATCTCTCACGGTCATCCTCCTCCGTTGATCCTGCAGATCGGAAATAGGCCATACTGAAGACTCATGACCCTACGCACCAGTCCCTCCCACCTCGCAACGACTCCGAACCAGTGGGCTGCATGCCTCCCCGCCTGAAACCATGCATGACGCCTACGGCGCTTAGCCATACGCAGGCCGGTTATAGGATTGGCCTATTTACTAACATTATCCTTCTCACTCGATTGTCATATGGATGACTGATCGCTCCTTAAAACTCCCCTACGCTCCAACCTCCGATTCTATACGCGTCCTTTGTATCGCAGCTCACTTTTTCCACAGGAGGTCATCCATGCATCTCAGACACGCGATTTATACGAAACGATTGCTTCCATTCGTCGGGATAGTCCTTGGAGCCGTGATAGGACTCACAGACAGCCCCACGCCCTATGCAACTGCCGGCTCCCCTCCGACGATGGTGACAGGAGGCTACGCCTCGACAAACAAGTGGGTGGAATACACCCCTGAGGGCAAGATGAAAAAGCCGCCGGTTTCCTTCCGCAAATGGGTCTATGTTGGAACCCCCCTGACTCCGAACGATCTGAACGATGGGAAAGCCAACTTTCCTGAATTCCACAACGTGTATATGGACCCGGACAGCTTCGTCCACTTTGAGAAGACAGGAGAGTACCGCGATGGGACGGTCATTGTGAAGGAATTGGTGAGCGTGGGAGAGAAGGAGGCCGCCAGCGGGAATGGCTATTTTCAAGGAGACTTCATCGGTCTAGAAGTGTCCGTGAAAGACGCCAGGCGCTATCCGACCGAGCCCGGCAACTGGGGGTATTATAGCTTCGGGCACTCCTATCCGCTGAAGGAACAGTCTGCAAAGAACAAAACGGACGAATGCAACGGCTGTCACCAACGGCATGCGATTAACTTTGTGTTCTCCCAGTACTATCCCGTGTTACGAGCCGCCATGCCCGCAAAGAAGTAAGCAGACGGCGCGTTCGCGCCTCTAAGGTAGCTCGAACGCGCCTTTCGTTCATCCAGCTAGCTTCCTAGCCTCCTCGCATTTGCAAATCTTCACACCGGCGTCAAGCCTCTTAACAGCCTTATATTTCCTGTCAGTTAGAAGCAGGCTGCTGATCTGCAATTCGCCGTTGAGGCTTGCCAGATCTTGTTGGTGTCCTGTACCTTCTCTTCCACCACACAGGAGGACAGCATGTCCAATGATCGTGCACCGGCTCACGATGATCGCTGGGGAGATCACATCCCCTGGTCGCTCCGCTACCAAATCGTTCTTGAGAAGGGGAATTGGACAAGGTTTTTTTCCTTGCTGAGCTATCGCCTTTCGAGCCTCATCAAACATCAAGAAGCCAATCTCCAAAACCTTCATCATTTCCTGGAACAGTTATCTGCCGAATCCTTGGGGCGTTTTATTGCGGACAATCGTACCTATACTCCCGATCACCAAGTTCAATTATTCTTCTCTCCAGATGAAATCCACAGAGAGATTGAAGAGCATAGAGACAAAGATCCCCTTCGTCCCATTCACGACCGCCTTGAAGTCCTGCAATCGTTTCTCGTTCTCCTCCCGTGTCATCAGAAGGATAACGCTCTCCCATCTCTGATTAGGGACATTAAGCGTTTCGCGGCTGAATCGAATATCTGGCTGAACATTCAAGGAAGCCCCCCAACACTTGTGCCGCTAGAAGAACCGCTCCTCCAAAAAGAAGTACTGGACAGGCTATTGCCTCGTCTCGAAGAGAAGTATCCAGATCGGGCAGCAGATTTGATCAAGGCATACCACGATCTACTCAAGGGCGTAGATACCAACACCGTATTTGCAAATGCCTTCAAAGCATTGGAACAGCTAGCTCGCGATCTTAGTGGGAATCCAAAACTTGAATTAACCAAAGAGCCAGAGCTTAGAGACCATTTTTCTAAACTGCATAGGACGAGCCTAGTGACCATTACCAAGCTCGCAGCACAGCGAGGTGACGAAGGAGGCCACGGCCGCCTGGGGCCGGACGAGTATGAGATCAGGTATCTGCTATTTAGCATCTGTAATGTGGCTCTCTTGCTCTTAGACTACAAAGAACACTGTGGCAGAACTATCGTGTCCGACGTGGTTTCATCGGTTCTCCGTCTGCCTTTGTCTCCTCTGTAAGTGATTGAGTAGAAAACGATTGGACTAGATCGTGACCCATAGTCTCTGACCTTGGCGGGGCTTCAAATCCCACGGCCTCTGTCCTCCTATCAGGCAGCTGTCTCGCTATTCCCCCTGAATCAGAATGTACATGACATTCCCTGGCGATTGACAAGCAGGAAAGCGAGGTCGGTAGGTTTCAGTGGATCGGCGAGGCACAGAAGGGTTGAACAATTTGGTACGTACTGCCGGTTAAGCTGGACATGAGACTACTCGATGGCATTCACACTGGAGTTCATCCCTTCCACGCTAGCGGTCCACGCTGTTCCGATGACGAAAAGGTTTGTACCAAGGACGTAGGTTCTGTATCTTGAGAAGCACCCGAGACGTCACCGCCCCCTTTTTTGGCACAGACATGGTGGCGTCCACGGGTATCCGTCTAATACCTCGTAACACACTGGTCGGTTCACAGACAACGATGGCTTCGGTCTTTCACCCAATCATCTTGAATCAGGCATCGCCGGCGTGCACGCAGGCTTAACCCTCTCGATCGCTCTCATGGCAGGTGTGCTGGCGCAGTCGCTCGCCCGCCATCTGAATATTCCGAGCACCGTGCTCCTCCTCCCCCTCGGCGCAGCATTGGGCCCTGAGTGGCTCAATTGGGTTCACCCTGGATCCATGGGACATGGACTCTTTGACCTGGTCGATTTTGCGATCGCTGTCATTCTGTTTGAGGGAGGACTAAATCTGCAGTGGTCGCGTCTTCGTCGACAAGAAGCGCCTATTCGGCAGCTCGTGACCTGGGGCGCCGTGCTGACATTAGCCGGCGCCACCTTCGCCGCCCATATGATTCTTGACTGGTCGTTTGGGCATTCGCTGCTGTTCGGGAGTCTGGTCGTGGTCACCGGGCCGACTGTCGTCGCTCCGCTTGTCCGGAACATGCGCCTACGCCCTCACATGCGAACCATCATCGAAGCAGAAGGTGTATTAATCGATCCGATCGGCGCAGTCCTGGCGATTCTCGTCTTGAACTTTGTGCTCTCGCCGGCGGCCGAGACGCTGACGAGCGAACTGCATCTGTTGGCCATGCGGCTGGGATTCGGCATCGTCGCCGGCACTGTCGGTGGTTTCCTCATCGGTGGGCTCCTCCGCTGGCCGGGCCTTGTCCCTCATGGTTACACCAATATCTTTACTCTCGCCTTGACGTACGGACTGTTTCAGCTCTCCGATCAGGTGATCCCTCAAAGCGGCATCCTCGCGGTCACCGTCGCCGGCATTCTGGTCGGGAACCTCGGGACGCAGGTCGATCGGGACTTGCGGGATTTCAAGGACCAGATGACGGTCATGCTCGTCGGATTGTTGTTCATCCTGCTCGTCGCCGACATTCGGTGGAAAGATATCGTAGAGCTAGGGGCGGCAGCCTGGTGGACTGTGGCCGTCTTGATCTTCATGGTGCGTCCCGCGAGCGTATTCTTGTCGACGATCGGAACCGGACTCCCCATACAAGAGCGGATGTTTCTTGCCTGGGTGGCTCCTCGTGGCATTGTCGCTGCTGCGATCGCATCATTGACCGCCGAGGCGATGCGGCAAGAACAGCTCGAGGGCGGCGAGGCCCTTCGGGCGATGGTTTTCATGACGATAGGGGTGACCGTGTTGCATGCGAGCATCTTTGCCCGACCCATGGCACACCTCCTTCAACTTCGACTTCCTAAGCGAGAAACCGTAGCGATCCTCGGCGTCCGCGAGTTGAGCTTGGCCGTGGCAGCCGAACTCAAGAAGGGCGGGACGCCCGTCGTGTTCATCGACTCCGAGCCGCGGCACTGTCGGCTGGCGGAAGACGCAGGGTTCCCTGTCATTTTCGGAGATGCCCTGGAGGAACGCACCATGATGCGCGCCCGATTCGATAGTGTCGAGACGGTGGTCGGACTGACGGAAAACGACCACCTGAACAGTCGGTTCGTCACGCTGGCGCGTACGCTGTTCAAAGTTCCACACGCGTATATGGCTGTGGATAGCCTAGATGGCCAGTCCTCTCCGACACACGTCCGCCAGGCCGATGCCGACATCCTCTTCGAGGGCCCTCACGATATCGAACGATGGAACGTCCGGTTCCGACAACGTGCGGTGGAGATGCTTGAGGTGATCTTTACGGAACCGCCCAAGCCGAGTACGGCAGCAGACGACAAGCCGGTTGAACCGAAGCGCGTCGCGAGCCCATTCAACGAACTGTGCATCTTCCTGGCGATTCACAATGGGAACCGGACGGCCCTGATGCGAATGGGATATGTACCCAAGAAGGGCGATCGCGCCTCGGTCGCGGTACATCGGTATGATAGCGAGAACGCACGGGAGCAGTTGCGACAACAAGGATGGACCCCTCTGCCGAGAGAAGAGCCTCAGCCGACTCCTGCCACATCGCGTATCGCTCAAGTCGAAAAATAATCAAGAACGACACGATGAGTTGGTGACGGGATCTCGTCGACTCTGCCATCCTGACAGATGGCCGCTCCTTCTCTACTCCCCTTGAATCGGGATATACATGACGTTGCTCTGGCGATTCACAAGGAGGAGGGCGAGGTCCGTGGGTTTGAGTGGTTCGGCGAGGCGCTGAAGAGTTGAAAAATTTTGGACGTATTGCCGGTTGAGTTCCAGCACGACATCACCCGGCTGCAAGCCGGACGCTTCAGCCAGGCTGCCTTCTTCGATATCCGTCACAACCACACCGCTATTCACCGGTAAGTCCATCTGGCGCGCCAACGGTTGGGTCACGTCGTCAAAGACCACCCCAGCGAGCGGATGGACGGTAGACGCAGTGGAGGCAGCCTGAACCTTCTTCGTCCGTTCACGCGGGGCTTCCTGAATGACCAGTTCAGCCTGATACACCTTTCCCTCTCTGATGAGATCCAGCCGATGTTTGCTGCCGATCGACGATTGCGCCACCAGATTCCGCAGATGGCCGCTATCCATCACATCGCCCCCGTCGAACCGTACCACGACATCGCCTCGTTTGAGACCGGCTCGTTCGGCCGATCCCTTCGATTGCACATCCGTCACGATCGCGCCTTTCACGTCCGGCAAGCGAAAAATCTTCCCCAGGGGAGGGCTGACATCTTGCGTGTAGGCACCGAGAAATCCTCGGACGACCCGGCCCGTCTTCATCAGGCTCTGCATCGCAGCTCTGGCCATATTGCTGGGGATCGCAAATCCGACCCCTACACTCCCGCCGGTGGGACTCGCGATCGCCGTATTGATGCCCACCAGCTCACCATGAATGTTGACGAGCGCCCCGCCTGAATTCCCGGGATTGATCGGCGCGTCCGTCTGGATAAAGTCTTCGAAATCCGCTACGCCGACATCCGCGCGACCGACAGCACTGACGATACCGAACGTGACCGTGCGGCTCAGTCCCAGCGGGTTCCCGATGGCAAGAACAAAGTCCCCGACATCCAGTTGGCTCGAATCACCCCAGGCGACGGTGGGAAGCTTCGTCGCCTGAATCTTCACGACGGCGACGTCGGTCTTGGGATCCGTGGCGATCACTCTTCCCTTGTATTGACGTCGGTCCGCCAAGACCACTTCCACATCGACCGCATCGGCAACCACATGGTTATTGGTGATGATGTAGCCGTCCGGTGCGACGATCACGCCGGACCCCTGCCCATATTGCCGACGGGTAGGAGGCTCTTTGAACAGGCCGAACGGCAACGCCTCGTCTCCAAAGGCTTGATCGCGTACCACCACGGTCGACGCGATACTCACGACCGCTGGAATCACTCTACTGGCAGTGCTCTTCACTTGGCGCTGCAAATCCTGGCTGCTTGCCTTAAGAACCTGCTGGGTAGCGGCCACTCCTGAAATCGGAGCGGTGAGAGAGGCTACGATTCCCCACACGATGATTCTGAGCCTACCAAGCTTCACGGGAGGGTTTCTCCTAGGATTTGTCATGATGGTAATACGTCCGAGCCTACCACGCGAACCCAATCACGCGCATTCATAATTCGATATGATGTATGCACGGTCGTGTAGGCCACCGCTTTCCAGTGAGCCGACGCGACCTTCAGCGGGCACGACAGCGTCCCGCCTGGGCGAGTTGGTCGGGAAGGATACGCGTATGTTACGATGACAGAAACCGGTTTCTTCTTCATTCATTCCCGGGTGAAGGTGATCCCTAGCCAAAGGTGACCTGATGACACGTTTTCCAAAATTCATAGCTGTGATCCTACTGACAACGGCTTCAGGACTTCTTGTCTCCCTTGCGCATGCCGAGGAAAGTACGTTTGGGACGCCTAAGGGAGATGAAGGCACCAGGATTTTTAAAGCGCCTGAGCATCCGTTTTACAGTGGTGATTTTCGGCTCAAAGGGGATCGCGCGTTCCTCATCGGAAGTATGAGCGATGCAGCGCCCTGGGATCATCTGGACTATGCGGGCAAGCACCTGAACACGGTGAAGGGATCGATTGAGATTGAGGTGAACGAACGTGCCAACATGGGGCGGGTAATAGCCGAATTTGTCGAAGGAGCTAGCCGGTATCGAATCGTCTTTGATCGGTTTGCCGCAAAAGCTCCGTTCCAGGATGGCGGCATTGCGACCAGAATCTATGAGCATGGCGATTCGAACAACGGCGATCCGCTGTATCCCAAAACGTGGTTGTACCTGGGTGGCTGGGGTACTGCGACGATGTATAAGGATGACCAGGTACTCTACAAAGACTATGACGCGCACTTCATGGTGATGGAACGGTCGCGCGACCCTAGAACCCGTGAGGTCCGCTACCCGGTCGCACGTACCTTGCCAGGCGGCGAAACCGATCCAGCCGGGATGGAAATCGATCTCTGGGTGCGATCAAAAGAACAAAACACCAACAACTTTCCTCCCTTTGAAACGTTTGTCCATCTCTGTTGGGAAGAAGTGACCTGGCGATAAGCAATGGGAAGCTCTTTCCAACGCATCCTTCTACTGGTTCTTCTGGCGATAGCTGCACCAGTGGTCGGGTATGCCTCTGAGAGCACGCTCCACGTATGGACGTTTGACCATGAATCGACGAATACTCTTCCTTCTACGTTCAAGATAGGCACCTTGTTTGATGGGAGACCTGCCGGAGAATGGAAGGTGCTCGCGACCGATCGGGCGAAGAGTCCTTCCCGTGTGCTCGGGCAACTCATGGCAAAGGGCGCGGAGCATGCGTATAAGACGGTGCTCATCGATGAAACCACCTCGTCAGACATCGAGCTTTCTGTCTCATTCTTGCCGATCGACGGCAAAGCCGATATGGGCGGGGGGCTGATCTGGCGCGCCACAGACGATCGCAACTACTACCTCGCGAGGGCCAATCCGCTGGAGCAGAATATTCGGATCTATCGGGTCGTGAAGGGTGTCCGGCGGATGCTCAAGAACTTTGATCGGATCATTGATGTCCGGCAGTGGCATACCCTCCGCGTAGTTACTCAGGGATGCCACGTGCAAGTGTTCTTCGATGCGCAGCAGGCGTTCGACCTGTGCGATCAGACCTTCTCAACCGGCCGGGTCGGACTCTGGACGAAATCCGATGCCGTCACCTATTTCGATGATCTGAAACTGCAGATTGTGCGCTGAGCCAGGTTGGTACAGCCGCTCGTTTACATCGACTCCGTTTCCATTTGGCCATTGATTCAGACCTGTGCATCTGTTTCAATTTCTTCCTCATGTCCTGGGCGCATACATGATGACCATCATGCCGCCCAAACAGAGCATGGCTCCCATTACGTCATAGCGATCCGGCCGAACTCCGTCGATTCCCCAGCCCACAGGAGGGACAACACAATAAACATTCCACCGTACGCCGCATAGACACGACCAAAGTGAGCAGGCTGTAGAGTTGGGATGACTCCATAAAGAATAAGAATGGCTGCACCTATTGCTCCGTACAGCCACGGTCGGCCTTCCCTGAGCGTCAGCCAGATCAGGTACCCGCCGCCGATTTCGCACGCCCCAGCCAGAACATAAAGCCCAAACGAGCTGACTAGGGACATCGATTCCTCCTTCACGCTGCACTGCGAATGTTGGCCGGAGGCATATCCGGTTACAAGTCACTGATTCATTGCTCTGCCCGCTGTTCAATCCACCGATACACCACAGGCATCACAATCAAGGTCAATGCCGTCGATGAGATCAATCCACCGATGACGACTGTCGCCAGCGGTCGCTGCACTTCCGCTCCCATACTCGTCGCGAGTGCCATAGGAGAAAAGCCAAGACCGGCAACGAGCGCCGTCATAAGCACGGGTCTCCAATCGATCCAAGGCTCCGCTGCGTAACGGCCTCATCCGGTGAGAGCCCTTCGGTCTCGAGTCGTCGAATATGACTGACCAGAACGACACCGTTGAGTACCGCAATACCGAACAAGGCAATGAATCCAACAACGGCAGACATGCTCAGCGGCAGGCCACGGAGCCAGAGGGGCAATGAGCCCCCGACAGAGCGAGCGGGACATTCAGAAAGATCAAGAGCGCCGGGCGCATCGCCCCAAAGACAACAGATAGGACGCCCAGAATCAGTAACAGCGTGATGGGCACAATGACGGCCATGCGTTGTGACGCCCCTCGAAGATGCTCGAATTGCCCACCCCAGGTCAATTCATATCCGGCAGGGAGAACTATCGCCTGCGCAACAGCCTGTTGAGCATCTACAATGAAGGCACCCAGGTCGCGTCCCCGAATATTACATTCCACCACGATGCGGCGCTGGACGTGCTCTCGACTGACCTGAGCCGGTCCGGAATCAACTAGAATCTTCGCCACGCGCGACAGCCAGAACAAGCTCGCCCTGTCTCGTCGGGATCAAGAGATTTCCCAATGTGCTGGGATCTTGCCCCACATGCTCGGCCAGGCGTACAACAAGCTCGAATGAAGAGGCCCTGCACGACAGTTCCCACCACCACACCTCCACGGATCGATTGCACAAGACTCAGCACCTCATCCGCCATCAGTCCGTAACGTGCAATCTGCTCGCGGTCGACGACCACCCTTAGGAGCGATGGGCAGGCCGGACACCTGCTCGACTTTCACATCCGCTGCACCCTGCACCTCCAGGTGCGGGCAACGGCATCGGCCTGCTGTTCGAGAGCTCCCAAGTCGGGGCCGAAGATCTTCACTGCCAGATCCCGATCGAACACCTGCGATCAACCCATTGAATCGCATCTCGATCGGTTGCGTGAAGCCGAGACCGACTCCCCGGCACCTGTTGATGAACGGCGGCTTTCATCTGCTCAATCAAGTCCTCCCGGGTACGTGCCGTAACCCAGTCATGCCGCGGCTTCATCATGACAAATACATCCGATAGTTCTACTCATGACATCGGTCGCCGCTTCGGACTGCCAGGTTCGCGTCACGACTTGTGTCACTTCAGGAAAGCGCCGCAAGACTCGTTCGATCTCCAGCGAGGTCGCAATCGACTCGCTTAATGACACGCTCGGCAACCGCCACACTTGCACCGCTAGATCGCCTTCCTCAAGTCGGGGGACGAACTCGATACCCAGTTGCGATCCGATGGTGAAGAAGATGAGAACATTCCCGAACCGCAGAACTGACCGGCCAGATCGGCCGTGCCAGCGCCAGCGAAGACAGGCGTACAGAGTTCGCGTGTTTTCCGAATCAACGAATGGTTCTCCCGCGATCTGACCTCGTTCGAACAAACCAGAAGGAAAGAAGAGGGCAACGGTCACGGCAAGCAAGAGGGAACCTGCGAGGCCATAATGACGGTCATGCGGCCATCAGGGCGGAACATCTTTCCCTCAATGCCGGTGAGCGCCAGAATGGGGTACATAGACGAGAGAATGATGATCCCCACCGCAAGCGCCAGGGCGCATGACCTCGTCCGGCAGCCAGTACTTGGGCCAGGCGCTCCTCTGGACGTTGCCGATTTGCGTTTGGCGTCGTCGCAAAATATTGTCGATCATCACGACGGAACCATCGACCAACAACCCGGAGTCGATAGCTCCCAAACTCTTGCGATTGCCGACACCCCGCGTGCATCATGCCGGTGAAAGCAATCAGCATCGACAGAGGATCGCCCGTTGACGCGACGATCAAGCCCGCCCGAAGGTCGCCGAGAAACAGGAACAACACCGCAATGACGAGCAGGCCTCCTTCAAGAAGATTGTTCCGAACAGTCTGGATCACTTGGGATGCGAAGAGAGTTCGACTTAATAGGGCAGCGATCACCACGCCGGGAGGCAACGTCTTTTGGATCTCCTGCACTCTCGCTTTTACCTGAGTCACGACACGTTGCGCATTCTCTCCCGCGAGCATCTGGACCATCCCGATCACCGTTTCGCCTTCTCCCATCGCGGTGGCGGCCCCGATGCGCAAAGCGGAGGCTTCTTTGATCTCCGCAAGATCGGCAATGTAAATCGGTACTCCTCCGGCACCATGAGACACGACGATCTTTGCAAGATCGGCTATGTGCGTAACCAGCGCTTCACCGCGAATGAGCAATTGTTCACGCTGGCGCTCAATGTAGCCACCACCTGCAATGGCGTTATTTCTTTCAAGCGTCTCAAAGACCTGTCGAAGCGACAATTTGTACGAGAGAAGCTTGGCCGGATCGACCACGACATGGAACTGCTGTGGCTCTCCTCCCCAAATATTGACCTCCACCACACCGGGCACGGCCCGCAGTCGCATCCCGACTTCCCATTCGAGTAACGTGCGCAGGGCCATTGCGCTATACCCTGGACCTTGCAGTGTGAATTGGTAAATTTCGCCCAATCCGGTCGTCAGCGGACCCATGACCGGACGACACAGCTCCCACTGGAATCCGCTCCATGGCACGAGCCAACCGTTCAGCCACCAGCTGGCGGGCTCGATAGATGTCAGTGCCGTCTTCGAAAATCGCTGTGACCGCCGAGAGTCCGTAGCGTGACACGGAGCGAAGTTCACGCATGGAAGGCAAGCCGCTCAGCGAGGCCTCGATCGGAAATGTGACAAACTGCTCTACTTCGACAGGACCAAGCGATGGGGAACGGGTCAGGATTTGGACCTGCACCGGTGTCAAATCGGGCACCGCATCGATCGTGAGATGAGTGAACGACCACAGTCCCACGGCAATGACGACCAGCAGTGCAACCACCAAAGAACCGATATCGCAATGTGAGGTCAACAAGCGATCCATCAAAGCCTCATTCCCCGCTCCCAATATGCGCCCTGAGCAGTTCAGACTTCAGATCGAACACGCCTTCGACGACAACCCGGTCACCTTCCCGCACGCCCTCGCGGATCTCGCGTCCAACCGTGATCGGCATGAAGATGTGGCTGGAATCCGCTCAACCAAACTCCTCTGGTCTGGTCAACGGCTGTGACAGCCGACAAAGGAACAGCCAGCGTGGCTGAATCCAGGACGCGGAGAGGTCACTTCAACATATTCCTGAGGTCTCGTTGCCCCCGAGGATTGGCGACCTCAAAGCGCACTTGAATCGTCCTGGTAACTTCGTCCGCGATCGGCGCGGGAGGTGAGCGGAGCGGTGGTCGGCTCGGCCCTGCTGGGCGTAATCGGCGCGATACTCTCCAGTTTTGAAGTTTCTGGCCTGTTCGATAGACAGATTGGCGAAACCCTGGACATCGGCTCGTATCCACGACTCTCGAACAGCTCGTCTCCCGGCGCCAGCCCCTGACCAAGCACGACACGTTGAGCTACAACGGTCGGCAATCGGAGACGTCACCGCATACCGATGTCCCTCCTGATGTGAGCCTCGCTCCAGCTGAGTCAATTCCGAGACGGAGAGCCCCATATTCAGAAGCTTCTCGTGGGTATGCTGATACCGAGCCTCCGCCTGAGTAGCGCCCCGGTCCTCGATAAGCTTTCGCTCCGGGACACTTCGGCGGCCCGCAATTTTTGAGTCCGTCGAAGGTTGTTTTCTGCGCCAGATCAACTTGCGCTTTCGGCAAGGTATTCCTCAGTCGAGTTGATCGAGCTGCAGACTGCCGATCGCGGCGAGCGGTCTGCGCGGCAATACTCGATCGCCGAGTTGAACGTGAATACGTTCAACCTGCACCGCGATTCGTGGTGATCTTCGCCACCTGCTTAAGATCAACGCGACCTGACCTGGGGCCGTGACAACTTCCGGTATCGGATGGGTGATGACAGGTTTGCGTGTTCAGTCGAGATCGAACGGTGACAGCGGGCTGCAATGAATGGCTGGCAATGGAACCCGATGTGCCGCCGACCTCAAGCATCGTCTTCCGGTGGGTCAGCGTTGCGATCGCCACAACCGGCCTAGAACGACAATCGCGGCAACCATCAAGGATCTCGATGTGGTGTATCGTCGCATACCAGTACTCCAAAGCAGATCCGAGCGCCGGCAGAATACATGTCTGCTGCGCAGAGATGCTTACAAAACGTCATGACCTAGAGAAGAGTGAACGCTAGACGGACGGGGAAAGGTGGCGCTCGCGAGTGAATATGATGAGTGAAAAATGCGTAGCGAGGGGGGACTCTCAGCGGACGGCACAATGGAAAGTCGGAGCAGGCATGATGCTCGCGAGGATTCAGCTACAGCAGAAGCGGGCCGATCGGCTTGAAAGCTTCACCCGGTTGAATCGATGAGGTATATGAACTCCAGTTCGTCTTCCGCAGCGGCTGCAGGATGAACTAAGAAATCACTATGGCTTGGAATCGTGTATTGAGAGCTACCGGTCGCATGGTGGGTGGTCATTATTCCCCGTCTAAATCAGGGACCACACCATGTGGGTGATTCCACCATGGAGATGTCCTCCTGCTCCATGCTGATGCTCCACCTCAGGATGAACATGGAACAAGGGAGCCGCAAGCATCCACAGGCACGCCCAACTCAGAACCGCCACGCGAGACCAGGATGTTACATCAGTCATTGAATGCATGGTGGATTAAAGCTAGCACAATTTTCACCTGCCAGCAATTGAGGGAGTTACAAGTCCATGCCTTAGCGCCGCGCGTTGGCGATAACCGAGACAGAACTGAACGTCATGGCGGCGCTCGCGATCATGGGGCTCAAAAACACCCCGACGAAGGGATAGAGAATACCAGCAGCGACCAGGGACCCAGAGGGATTGTAGACAAAGGCGAAGAAGGAGATTCTGCCGGATGTTCTGCATCGTCCCTGACTCCAACCGACGTGCGCGTGCGATCGCGCGATCCCTTGACCAGCGTACCCCGGCACTCTCCATCGCGATATCAGCCCCGGTTCCCATCGCGACCTGCGGGCCTGCGCCAAGGCCGGCGCATCGTTGATTCCGGCTCCCGCCATCGCCACGACATGCCTTCAGATTGGAACTGTTTGACCACCGCCACCTTTTGCTCCGGGCAACACGTCGGCGCGAACATCATCAGATGAAGCCGTCGCCCCACCGCCTCCGCGGTTATTCGATTGTCGCCGGTCAACATCACGATCCGCAGACCTTCCTTGTGCAAGAGGTCGATGGCCTCCGGCGTGGTGGACAATGGGATCGGCCACAGCAACCCGGCCGGCTTGCCGTCGATCGCGGCAAACATGACAGTGTGACCATCATGACGGAGAGGCTCGGCCTGAGCCGACAACACCGTCGTCTCGACGTTCAATTTGCGCAAACATCGCGGTCCCCACAGCCACCGTTCGGTCTTCGACTGTGCCTGTCACTCCCTTTCCCTGAGAGAGGGAAACTCCTGTGCCCGCGCCGGGACGATGCCTCAACCTGAGCACCGGACGCCATCGGCAGGCAAGGGATGTTCGCTGTTCTGCTCCAGACCCGCGACCAACCGAAGCAAATCATGCTCCGTTACCGGCGAAAGAGTCGACTGCCATCAGACGTGGTTTTACCTTCCGTGAGCGTGCCGGTCTTGTCCACCACGAGCGCGTCCACCTTGGCTAGCGTCTCCAATGCCTCGGCGTTCCGGATCAGCACGCCTGCCGTCGCTCCGCGCCCGGTTCCAACCATGATCGACATCGGTGTCGCCAGACCCAAGGCACAGGGGCATGCGATGATTAACACCGCGACCGCATTCAATAAGGCATAGGCCATGCGCGGCTCCGGGCCAATGAGTGCCCAGACGGCAAAGGTGATGATCGAGGCCACGATTACGATCGGCACGAAGTAGCCCGCCACGACGTCGGCAAGCCGTTGAATCGGCGCGCGGGTCCGTTGGGCTTCACTGACCATCCGGACGATTTGCGCCAACAATGTCTCCCGACCGATTCGCTCCGCCTGCATCACGAAACTGCCCCTGCCATTGACGGTAGCCCCACCACCGTGTCCCGCTGCTTCTCCACTGGAATCGGCTCGCCGGTCACCATCGATTCATCGACGGTAGCTCGGCCTTCGATCACCGCACCGTCCACCGGAATCTTTTCGCCTGGCCGGCCGCGCAACCGATCGCCGACCTGGACCTGTTCCCGAAGGAATGTCCTCTTCGCGACCATCCCGTGCGGATCACGCGAGCTGTTTTGGGGCAAGCCCCAAGAGTGTCTTGAGGGGCACTGCTGGTCCGGCTTCTGGCTTGCAGCTCCAGCACCTGTCCCAGCAATACGAGGGTGATGATCGCCACCGCAGGTTCGAAATAGACAGCAAAGCTCCCCTCCATGCGTACAGGAAGGAGTCAGGAAGACTCCAGGAGCCACCAGCCGCAACACTGTAGAGTAGCGGCACCGGTCCCGAGTCCGATGAGCGTAAACATGTTGAGGTGGCGACTCATGATCGACGACCAGGCGCGTTTCGAACAAGCGGTCGACCGATCAGCACCGACCGGTGTGGCCAGCAACAACTGGAACCAGACAAGATTCGCCCTGACACCAGGTGCTGTAACGGCTGACCCGGCAACATCTCGGAAATCATCAGGGCAAAAATTGGCGCCCCAAGTGCCACGCTCTACCGGAAGCGGCGCGTCATATCCACAAGCTCCGGGTTAGCCTCTTCCACCGTCACCGTCCGCGGCTCAAAGCCATCCCACATCGGACAGCTTCCCGGTTCGGCCTGGACAACCTCCGGATGCATGGGGCACGTGTATTCGGTGCGGGTCGGCAGGAGGCGTCACATCCCTCAGGCTCCAGCGCCATTCCACAGATGGGACAGGCCCCAGCCTTGGTTTCTGAAACCTCAGGGTCCATCGGGCAGATACTTGTGCCCAACTGGAGCAGAAGTCGGCTTTGGAATGCGCTGTTCAGGAGGGTTACATAATACTCGGGGTCGGCTCCGGAACTGTCGAGGCATCTGGTGCGCGCAGAAATAGTAGGTCTTGTCGCGATACGCAAATGACCCGGCCGAATCCGGCTGAACCGTCATCCACAGACCGGATCGAATTCTCGCCTGACGAGCCGGTTGCATCATCGGCAACACTCCGCGGGAGAAGGCATCGTAATGAGGTCAGCGCTTCTTGCCGAGCGCCCGTTCCGGTCGGCACGAAATCGTTCCAGGCGACGTCGCGGAAATTAGTAGGTCGTCCCTTATTGTTCGTGCGACCCGCCGCCTTGGCAGGACCAACGAGCAGCTGTGATAGGATCGATGGCCATCTTCATCCAGCCCTCTACACTCTACGTTTCACTTCTCACACCTTTCATCCGCTTAAGACGGCCGCATCTCCGGCGTCATGTTCACCCATCGACTTGATATCCCGTCCAGCAGAGTGACGGGGTCGACGACACCTTGATGCGTTCCCCCATCGGCGCCCCTCTTCAAATAACCTGGCCGGCTTGCCGCCCCAGCCCTGCTTAAACGCCTTCACATCAAGCCGACCTCGTTGATCAGGAGCGACCGAATCGAACGATCCAATACCCCGTCCAGCTTTTCCTTGTGGATGGTGCGAAAGAGCACGGTTTTCATCTGCTCTCCCTTGCCCATCAACTTGGCCTGCTCATACATATCGAAGGCCGTGGGGCTTTCCCGGGATAACGGGAAACCCGACCATCGTGATCTCAACCTTGTCACCGAATTCCTTTCGGAGAAGCGTGACCCCGTCTCTTCAATGATGGCAATGGGACAATAGAAGTCAACCCGAACTCGATTATTTTCACCTTGCCCGACTGATGCGTCGAAGCTTCGTCTTTGAGTATTTCGAACTTCCCATTGAGCTCTGGTTTGGCTACTGCCACGTTAAACGGCACGCTCAACAGCCCGATCGCTCCCACAACCAATAGTGTTTTCTTCCACATCGCCGTCGTTCAACCACCCATCTTCCATACTCCTTTCACAGATCAATGCCCATCCCACGCCCATTGCATAACGGATAGTGCCCTCCTTGCGCCTCTGTCATAATGCATCCATGGAAACCGGTGTGGTCTATTTGCTTTTGATCCGGATTAGTCATCTGTCAGGCGGCTGTGCCACATCAGACATCAGGGCGACGGTCTGCCGTCAGGCACACCTCAGATCAGCTATGCGCAGGTGAAGTTGACCCCAGAATCCACCGGGGGCAGTCGGTTACATTCGGCGGAAAGTCTTGGGAGCACGGCGGCTCAAGGAAGGGACCCAGGATTGAAATCTTACAACTTCCGCTGACGTCTTCTCTCCAACCGACCATGGACGTCAGCCGGTCTGAAGGTCGCTTCGTGGCCCTGCAGGAAATCTTTCCTCGATCCGCCACCATCCACGGGCACCTTCCTCACCGTAACGGGAGAGCTGGCCGGTACCATCGTGCTTACCGCTGGACGAAACCGGTATACCTACCCTCTCATCCACATCACCAATCTGCGTGTGTGGACCGAGAACGATCGGGAGCCCCTCGCATACGCCGCCCCATTGCCCTGGTCCCTATTGGGGACACCCCTACTGGTCTCCGTACTGGGAGCCCGTGGCCGTATTATTGGTAGGCTCCGTCAGCGAGTCCTTCAACCGTGGCTACCTCGTAGAAATTGTCCGCACCCTCGCCAGAATGCCGCCAATCGCGGGTGCTCGGCCGCCGGCGTTCAAGATCCAAGAGCCCGGTCAGACGGATGCAATCGAGCAAGGCGATCCGGCACGTCCCGGTAGTCCTGCTCCCTGATTCCAGCGCCTGGTAGATCTCGCACGCTTCCTCATACCGTTCTCGTGATTCGAGGCTTCGACCCAGCAAATACTGCACGGCCATTCCTTCTTCCTCCGTAGACGCCCGTCTGGTTGAAGCTTCCAATAGGTGGTGAGTGCCTCGTATTGTCCCCAATCGCCTGGAAGCACAATCCTTTCGAGCCAACGCTTTGACGGACAAGATTCCTGTGCGCCAAACCGGTCCAGGAATAACCCGATTGCTTCTGTATCCGCCGGATTCCTTGGAGTGCTAATCCTTCGCGATACACCTCTGATGAATATCAGGTACCTTCCAGAGGATCAGGCTCTTGCATCTCCACGGAATTGACTCGTAGATCCTTCAACTTGGACCTGGCTTCTCGCAATTCCATTGATCTTAGGGAGTTGCTCGCTCGGCGAGTTCCTGTTCGCACGTCGACCTCGTCGGGTTCAAAGACACCAAAGGAAACTGCCTTAGCGGCCCGCGCCGCCGCCGGCTGCCGCGAATAACGCAACATTGATGGTATCCGCCTGCTCATACCCAGCAGACAGAGGGCATGGTCGCTGAGTTGATTGATCAACCTGGGTATTCCGCCGCCAGGTGAGGCGGAA